>JANMLE010000106.1:0-16055 GCA_031372385.1 Planctomycetota bacterium
GTGGGCTGAAGCCCACGCTACATCGACTTTTGTCGGAAACGTCAAGAAAATGAACTCGACATGAACTCCGCCGGCTTTGGTGATGAACACCAGCATGAAATGAAAACCCGGTCCAAGGCCGCGGCGGGACATACATCCGAGTTCGAGATATGCTCACCACAACGCGGGGCTGCGCCAAGCGACTCGGTGAAAATGCGGTTACGTCACGAGCTCCTTGACCACCCGGCCCTCGACGTCGGTCAGCCGGAAATCGCGGCCGGCGTAACGGTACGTGAGGCGTTCGTGGTCGAGGCCCAGCAGGTGCAGGATGGTGGCGTGCATGTCGTGGATGTGGACCTTGTCGTGGGCGGCGTAGAAGCCGTAGTCGTCGGTCGCGCCGTAGTGGAAGCCGGGCTTGGTCCCGCCGCCGGCCAACCACATGGTGAAGCCTTCGGGGTTGTGGTCGCGACCGTTGTTCCCTTCGACGGTGGGCGTGCGACCGAATTCGCCGCCCCACCAGACGAGCGTGTCTTCCAACAAGCCGCGCTGCTTCAAGTCATGGAGCAGACCCGCGATTGGGCGGTCGACTTCGCGCGCGTTCTTTTCGTGGCCGTTCTTCAAGTCGCTGTGCTGATCCCATTGCACCTTGCTGTCGCTGTGCGTGACTTGGATGAACCGCACGCCGTTTTCCGCGAAGCGCCGGGCCAGCAGGCACATTCGTCCGAAGTTCGCCGTGACGGGATCGTCGATGCCGTAGAGCTGCTGCGTGGCGGCGGACTCTTGGGACAGATCCTCGACGCGCGGCATCTCGGTCTGCATGCGGAAGGCGAGTTCGAAGCTGTTGATGCGCGCTTCCAGCGATGCCTCGGGACCGCTGTGCGCCTGGTGTTCGCGGTTCATCTCGCGCACGCGGTCGAGTTGCAGGCGCTGGACGTCGCGCGGCAGGCGCGGGTTGGAAATGTAGCGCACCTGGGCCTTGTCCGAGGGGACGCTGGCGTTGCCGAGCGGCGTTCCCTGATAGACGGCGGGCAGGAACGCGGAACCCCAGTTATTGACGCCGCCATGAGCGAGCGTCGGGCAGATGGTGACGAATGCCGGCAGGTCGCCGTTGTCGGTTCCCAATCCGTAACTGACCCACGATCCCAGGCTGGGGCGAACGAAGTTGTCGCTGCCGGTGTGCAGCTTGAGCACCGCGCCGCCGTGCGCGGGATTCGTGCCGTGGACGGAATGGACGAAGCACATGTCATCGACGCGCTCGGCGACATGCGGGAAGAGCTCGCTGACCCACGTGCCGCTTTCGCCGTATTGCCGGAAGGACCACGGGGACTTCAGCAGGTTGCCGGTTGGGGCGAACTGGACGCGCGGTTTGGCGAATGGCAGCGGCTTGCCGTCGTCGCGGGTGAGCAGCGGCTTGGGGTCGAAGGTGTCCAGATGTGACGGTCCGCCTTTCATGAACAGGAAGATCACGCGCTTGGCTCGCGCCGGAAATTGCGGCGGGCGGGCGGCGAGCGGATCGACGATGGCGGATGCCGCAGTGGATTCCTGACTGACCAGCGACGCCAGCGCCAGCGACCCGAACCCGACGGCACTGCGGGCCAGCAACTGTCGGCGCGAAACGAATGGTGTCGAAAGCATGGCCGACTCACTTCAGATAGATGAATTCGTTCGACGCCAGGACGACCTGGCACAGGCATTCCCACGCGCGCTGCCGCCGTTGATCGGGTGCCAGCGTCGGCAAGGCTTGGTCGATCTTGCTCAGAAACTCGCGCGATGCGGTGATCTCAGGAGCGGTCACGTCGCGGCCGTAGGCGGCGACATACATCCGGCCGATGCGGGCGTCGTCGGTGGACCCGGCATCACCCAGTAGCATCTCGGCCATGTCGGCACTGGCCTTCGCGACGAAGTCACTGTTGAGCATCATCAGCGCCTGCGGAGCCACCGTGGTCGTCGTGCGGTCTCCGGTGGGGATGGCGGCGTCGGGGTAGTCGAGCAACTGGAACACGTCGTAGATGTTGTTGCGGACGACGGGCAGGTAGAGCGAGCGGCGCTGGCTGGTGTAGTCGGTCAGGTCGCGCGAAGTGTGATCGAAGAAGTAGGCCCGGTTCTTCACCGTCAACAGCGAGCCACCCAAGGTCTGGTCGAGACGGCCGCTGACGGCGATCAGCGCATCGCGAACTTCTTCCGCTTCCAGTCGCCGCACCAACGCCCGTCCGAGTAGCCGGTTTTCCGGATCGCGTTCGACGAGCGCCGGCGCGGACTGGCTGTCGAGTTGATAGACACTCGACAGCATGATCAAGCGGTGCAGCCGCTTCAGCGACCATCCCTGCGCGGTGAACCGGCGGGCCGTCCAGTCGAGCAATTCCGGATGCGTCGGCATCTCACCGAGCAGTCCGAAGTTGTCGGGCGTGCGGACCAGTCCCTTGCCGAAGTGCCAGCGCCAGACACGATTCACCAGCACGCGGCTGGTCAGCGGATGTTGGGGCGTGGTGAACGAGCGGGCGAGTTCCAAACGCCCGCTGTGGTCCGCATCGAACTGCGCGGGCGAAGCCGCATGCAGGACACGGGGAATCCGCCGTGGCACGATATCACCGAGCTTCAGCGGATTGCCGCGAATGTGGATCGCGACGTCGACCACTTTGTCTTCCGACACCCCCATCGCCGACGGCATTTCGGGGGCGGTTTTTTCAAACTGCGCGACGTCCTCGCGCAGACGCTTCAACTCGGTTTTCGTTTCCTCGGGGTAGAGAGTTTCGAGCTTCGGCGGCGGCGCAGTGCCCTCGGGGAGCGCGGCCTTCGCCTGCGCGTCCGCACGGTCGATCAGTGATTGCACGGCTTGCCGCTTCTTCGCGAGTTGTTCGTCGAACGCCGCCTTGCGGGCGTTGCTGTCGGCAGTGGTCAGCGGGTTCTCGTGCCACTTCGCGACTTTCTTGAAGTGCTCCATCGTGCGAGTGCTCTTGAAGATCCCCGCCAGACCGTAGTAGTCGGCGGAGTCGATCGGATCGAACTTGTGATCGTGGCAGCGAGCACAGCCGAGGGTCAGTCCGAGCATCGCGCGGCCGACGGTGTCGATCTGCTCGTCCACGATGTCCATCTGCATCTTGGCTTCATCGACTTCGGCCAGCACCTTGGCGCCGATGGTGAGGAATCCGGTCGCGATCAAATTGTGGTTCCGCTCGGACGGATCAGCGGCGGGGAGCAGGTCGCCCGCCAACTGCTCGATCAGAAATTGATCGTACGGCGTGTCGCGGTTCAGCGCGTCGACCACGTAGTCGCGGTATCGCCAGGCATTGCCGTGCGCGACGTTTTCATCGAGCCCGTTGGAGTCGGCATACCGCGCCACATCCAGCCAGTGCCGGCCCCACCGTTCGCCGTACGTGGGCGATGCGAGCAGGCGGTCGATCCGTCGTGCAAACGCATCCGGGCGGTCGTCAGCGAGGAACTCGGCGATCTCGTCCACGGTCGGTGGCAGCCCGGTCAGATCAAACGTGGCCCGGCGAAGCAGTGTTCGTTTGTCGGCCGCTGTCGTTGGATTGAGTCCGACTTTCTCCAGCCGCGCGAGAACGAACCGGTCCAAATCCGATTGGAGCCAGGCGGTGTTCTTGACCGCCGACGGCGCAGCGGCAACGGGCGATTGAAACGCCCAGTGGTTCGGATCACGGCTGCGCGCGGTCGTCGCCGGCTTCGCGTCGGGATAGGCCGCACCCTGCTTGATCCACAGGGTGAAGTCCGCGATCTGCCGATCCGAAAGCTTCTCTTCTTTCGGAGGAGGCGGCATTTTCAAATCCGCATCGACATGCCGGATCGCCCGGATCAGCAGGCTTTGCTCGGGCTGGCCGGAGATTAGCGCCGGCCCGGTGTCGCCCCCCTTCAGAAGGGCCGCCTTGGAATCCACCCGCAATGAGCCCCATTGCTTTTCCGGGCCGTGACACTTCAGACACCGTTCGACCAGGACCGGCCGGACCGAAGTTTCGAAGTGCCGAATCTGGTCGGCGGTCGGTTCCGCCGCGTGCGTCCAATGCGACAGCGACACGCCGCTCACCAACGCCATGAAAGCCCGCGAGACAAAAGCCGCAGACCAGACGTGTGCAATCCTCGCCGTGGCAGTAGTCATCGCAATCCTTGATGGAGACCGGTTTGGGCTTGGGCAGAAAATCGCATCGGAATTGTGACACGTGGCAGGGCTCCGGGAAACCTCAAACGACGCGCTCCCGTGGGACGGACCCGTCGGCCCATCGATCGACCGCCCCGCATTTCGCGTCGACAAGCACCCTTCGCACGAGACAAACAACCGAAGGAGGATCTCACCCCAGCGCCGTCCTCAACGCAGTTGGTGGAGAGTTTTCGATTCAATCGCGTCATACCTCGCGCGGCCATACCTGAGACGATGAACCGCTACACCAACGGCGTGCGCGAGAACAACGTTCGCTCCCACAGGCGCGCACGCCGTTGGCGTAGCGGCTAAACGAAAGCGGATCTTCTGCAACTGGTCCGACGCGGAACTCAGCCATAATCATTCGGGTTCTCCGCCCCAAGAAGCGTTGCCACCGTCACGACCGGCACGGTCGGAATCCGAGTCAGAACGTGAATCAACGGATCGACCGGCAATTCCCGAACGGCGGACCGGTGTCGAAGGGGCCAAGGTCTGTTTGCACCGACTTTGCTGGACGTGAACCCGCCATCGGTCGATTCGACTTTGGACGAGTGCAATGATTTTCACGCGCGGCGATGCTTTGTCGTTGTTTCGCCTCCGCGAGCGTCCGTACCATCTGTGGCAATTCCTCAAAGCGTCCAATTCGACGATGAATCCCCGCCGCGCCGTCGCGGGGGGTGACATCGTCGTGAAAGCGGAGTCAGCGAATGCCCCGGCTTCGTGAATTGCTGGTCGTCAGTGCCGCCTGTGCGGTCTGGTCGCTGGCGTATTCCACATCCCTGCAGGCTCAGCCCGCCCCGGCCCCGGTCAAGACCGCGCCGGATGCCGAGCCGTCGCCATTGCTCATCGAGCCGAAGACTCCCGAGGAATCGTTTGCGGCCGCACTGCTGATGGTGGACTTGGCGCGGCTGGATCTGGCCCGGAAGTATCTCGAACAGTTCGAGTCCTCGTCGCCCGACGAGGCGATGTTGGTGAAGCTGCGCGACAAGCACGGCACGGCGGAATTTCTGAAGATCGCACGCATCAAAGCCCTGCAGCCGTTGTCGGCCGAGATCCTCGAACGATTGAACACGGCGTCAAAGAAGCAATCCGACGATCCCGCGTTTGTGGACGGACTGATCGCCCGCATGGGAAAGGATCCGGTCCAGCGTGAACTGGCCATCATCGAACTGCGAAACGCCGGACCGCGGGCCGTCCCGCAGGTGATCCGTCAAATGAGCCGGCCTGACATGGCCGGCCAGCAGGATGCACTTGTCTACGCACTGATCCGGATGGGACGCCAGGTGGTCCCACCATTGCTGGGCGCGCTCGACTCCCCCCAGGAACGCGTCCGTGCCGCGGTGATCGGCGTCCTGGCGACGCTGGACGCTAAGGAGGCGATTCCTCACCTGTGGTTCCCGGCCTTCTCGGAAGAACAACCCCTGGGCGTGCGAGTGGCCGCCAATCAAGCGCTGGCCAAACTGATTACAGGCTCGGCGGACAAGGTCGAACGGCTCTCCTCGGTGGCGGCGTCGAATGAACTCCGCCGATTGTCCAGACTGCTGTTTGAAAACCCCGGGATGCTGTCCCGAGACGAAGATGGCGGAGTGACGATCTGGGGCTGGGATGAAATGGAACAGACGGTCGTTGCGCATGGCTACGCTCCACAGATTGCCGCGATGCTGATGTCGTCCCGCTTCGCCAGCCAATCCCTGGCGCTGTCACCCGATCAGGCGGAGCCGCAACGGCAGTACCTGGCAGCTTTGTTGGGACTGGAAGTCCTCCAGAAGGGATGGGACAAGCCGCGCGATCCGCTTCCCGGCACCGCGATGTATCTGGCGATCACGGCCGGCGAAGAGACCGTGGCCAGCGTCTTGGCTGACGCCCTGAAGGCCGATCAACCGGCCACTGCTGTCGCGGCGTTGGAAGTGCTGGCTCAGATCGGAACCAGGGAACAGTTGCTCGGTCAGAACGGTTTGAAGTCACCGGTGTTGGCGGCGCTGAATTCGCCCGATGTCCGCGTTCAGTTTGCGGCGGCTGTGGCGGTTCTTCGCATGGAACCCCGACACGGCTTTCCCAACGCGAGCCGCGTGGTGTCGGTGCTGTCACGGGCGTTGACAGATCCCGGCAAGGCGCGGGCCGTCGTGATCGACGCCGATTCCAACCGCGGCAGCCAGGCCGCCGGTTATCTCGGTGAATTGGGCTACGAGGCGATCGTGGCGACGACGGGCCGTGACGGGTTTGAACGCTCGGCCACCAGCGCCGGTGTGGAAGTGATCGTGGTCCACGCCAATTGCATCCGCTGGGATCTGACGCAGACGCTGGCAAATTTCCGGGCCGACTCGCGGACGGCGGCGCTTCCGATTGTGATCTACGGAACGGAAGAGACCCGATTCGGCCTCAACCGGTTGGTAACTCGCAGCAAGCCGGCGCTCTTCATTGCCGAGTCCAGCACGGCGTCCGATTTCGTGCGGCAGTTCGCGCCGTTTGTCCGAACTTCGAAAACACCTCCGCTGTCCGATCAGGAACGGGCCCAGCAAAAGAATGCCGCCGCCTACTGGCTGGCATCATTGGCGACCACCCGCGGCGTGCAGATCTTCGACGTCTCCGCGGCCGAAAAGGAACTGCTGGTGGTCGCCGAAGACCAGGATGTCGGGGTCAATGCCCTGACCGCGTTGAGCGGCATCGCCACCGGCGCGTCACAGCGCCGCATGGCGGCCATCGCCATGAATCCGCAGTTGGAACCCGCGCTCCGGCACACGGCCGCCTCGCAGTTGGCCTTCCATATCCAGCGGTACGGATTGCTGCTGACCAAGGAAGAAGTCATCGCTGTGAACACCGCTTGGGTCGCCGCCGAAAACCCGGTCGTCAAATCGGCGCTGGCCGGCGTCATGGGAACGCTCCGTCCGAACGCGACGCTGGTTGGCGAACGCCTCCGTCAGTTCCCGCTCCCCACCGGAAAGACAGCGAACTGACCGGCCTCGTTGCCGAAGCATCGACGTGAACCAAACGGCGTGCGCCCCAGTTCGACAGCCCTCCGCATTCGCGTTCCTTTTGATTCGCGCGGAAAATCCAATTGGTCCGCGCGAATCAAAAGGAGCGCGAATGAGAAAGCCCCGCCGCCCGGCTGCCGGGACTTCGTGTTGATCACCGCCGCCGTTTGAGCAGTTTCCGGAACGAATCCCAGGGCCGCGTGTTGGCGACGTCGTCCTTGGTCAGGCCCGCGCGACGGGCTTGGCCGACGCCAAACGTCAGCGCTTCGAAGCCGTTGGTCGAATGCGAGTCGGTGTCGATGACGATCGGGATTCCCAGCGATTTGGCCGCCGCGGCCTGGATGTCGTCCAAGTCCAGCCGTGTGGGACTCGCGTTGATCTCCAGCATCACGCCATGATCGGCGGCGGCTTTCAAGAACGTGGTGTAGTCGATGTCGGCCGGGGGGCGGCTGCCGATCAGCCGGCCCGAGGGATGACCGATCAGATCGACGTGGGGGTTGCGGATCGCGTTGAGCAGCCGCTGCATGATCTGATCGCGGGGCTGCCTCAATCCGTAGTGCAGCACAGCGATCACCCAGTCGGCCTCGCCCAAGACTTCGTCGTCCAGGTCCAGCGTCGCATCTTCGAGGATGTCGCATTCGATCCCGCGCAGGATCTCGATGCCCGAGATCTGCGCTCGCACCTTTTCGATGTCGTGCCAGTGCTTTCGCAGCCGTGTCGCATCCAGGCCGTTGGCCATCGTGACGCGCTTCGAATGGTCGGTGATCGCGATGTACTTCAGGCCGCGGGCCTTGGCCGCTTCGGCCATTTCCAGGATCGTGGCCGCGCCGTCGGTCGCGGTCGTGTGCATGTGCAGGTCGCCCTGGATGTCCGCGACTTCAACCAGCGTGGGGAGATGTCCCTGTTCGGCCAGTTCGATCTCACCGCGGTTCTCACGCAGTTCGGGGGGAATCCACGGCAGCCCGACCGCCGAGTAGACATCCTCTTCGGTCCGCCCGGCGACGTATTCTTCGCCGCGAAAGACGCCGTACTCGTTGACCTTCAACCCGCGCTCGATCGCGCGGCGGCGGATGACGATGTTGTGCTCCTTCGAACCGGTGAAGTACTGCATCGCCGCGCCATACGATTCGGCCGGGACGACGCGCAGGTCCAACTCGATCCGGCTGCGCAACCGGACCCGCTGCTTGGTGTCGCCACGAGCGAGCACTTTCTCGACGAGCGGATGCGCGGCCAGCCGGTCCATGACTTCAACGGAATCGGCCGCGACCGCCAGCACGTCCAGATCACCACACGTCTCCTTCCGCCGCCGGCAGCTTCCTGCCACCGACACCTGCGAGACCGACGCGAGTTGCCGCAGGTCCGCGATGATCTCTGCGGCCGAAGCGCTGGCGATCGAGATCAGCACCCGGTGTCCCGCCTCTTCGACGTGTTGGATGCCGTCGAGGATTGTTTGAGCGGTCTTCGCGCCGAATCCCTTCAGTTCCGCGACCTTGCCCGATTCACACGCTGCTTTCAGATCCAGCAGCGTCTTCACGCCAAGCTCATGAAACAGCGCCGCCACCTTCTTCGGCCCCAGCCCCGGAATGCGCAGCATCTCTGAGACGCCGACGGGAATCTCGGCCCGCAATTCGTCGAGTTGCGGCAGGACACCGGTCTGGACAATCGTCTCAATCTTGGCGGCCAGATCCTTCCCGATCCCCTCGAGGTCGGTCAGGCTCCGTCCCGGAGTCGCGAGGATGTCCGCCGCCGACTCCGACAAATTCTCCAACGTCCGGGCCGCATTGCGATACGCCCGCACCCGGAACGCATTCGCTCCCTGAATCTCCAGCAGATCGGCCAGTTCCTCGAACAACGCGGCAATTTGTTGGTTCTGCATGTTTGGATTCTCAAGCCGGACTGTGGGGATCTACCCGTAGGACGGATTTCCAATCCGTCCGTCAACGCCGGACGGATTGGAAATCCGTCCTACGTCATTGGTCGTTGATTTCCTGAGGATTGCCGCAGTCTCCACCGACGCGCGGCGCGTAGTTGTCCGGCGGCCGCCGGTGGAACTGGCCGTTTTTCATGACGGCGAGCAGGTTGCTTTGGTTGAGGAGCACTGTCGGTTCGACGAGCGGATCGCCGGCGACGAGCAGCAGGTCGGCGAGGAATCGTTCGCGGATCTGGCCCAGATCGTTGGGCAGGTCCATCGCGGCGCCGCCGTGTTTGGTCATCGACAGCAGGGCTTCCATCGGCGTGAATTCGCAGTAACGAATGAGATGTTCAAGGTCGCGGGCGTTCTGGCCGTGCGGGGTCACGAAGAAGCCGTAGTCGCCGCCACCCAGGATGCGGATGCCGCGCTTCTTCATTTCTATCAGACCCCGGGCCGCTCCCGCCAATTCTTCGCGGAAGCCGAATTCCAGAACCTGCTGTTCCGTGAACCACTTCTCTCCCTCGTACGCCGCGGTCGCCGTGAATCCGATGTTCGGGCTGACAAACACCCAGTCTTTGTTGGCTTCCAGCAGGTCGAGCGCCTCGTCGTCGGCGAAGTTGGCGTGATAGATCACCTTCACACCGTGACGGACCGCGAGCTTGACCGACTCGGCGCTGCGCGCATGGGCACTCATCCGCTTGCCGTGCGCGTGGACCACTTCCGCGGCGGCGGCGATCTCCGCTTCGCTCATGACCGTCGCATGCGACGGAGCGTGCGGCACAAACGCATCTCCGGAAATGATCAGCTTGATGATGTCGACCCCTTCGCGAATCAGTTCGCGTGTCACACGGCGGTAGTTCTCCGGCCCGTCAATCGTGATCGCCATTGAGGTCGCGTGAGGATTGTGGAGCGTTCGCATGTCGCCCAATCCGCCGGTGACGGTCAGCCACGGACTGGCCGCCAGCAACCGCGGGCCGGGGATCTCGCCCTTGTTGATCGCGTTGCGGATGACGATGTCCACGCGCGGCTTGGCTGCGGCGGCGCTGAGGCAACTGGTGATGCCGCAATCGAGATACAGCCGCGCGTTGCGCACCGCGATCAACGTTGTCTCTTCGGGTGGAATCATGCCGACCTGCGCGAGATCCGCCGCGTTGTCGATGCTCAGGTGCGCATGCGATTCGATCAGGCCGGGCATCAGCGTCGCACCGCCACCGTCGATCACGTCGACGTTCTCGCGCGGCAGACGTTGTCCGTCACGGGCGATGGCGGTGATCCGTTCCCCCTCGACGAGCACCTCACCCGGATACGGGTCCGCCCCCGTGCAGTCGAGAATCCTGACACCCGCAAAGAGAATCCCGGACATGGAACGGCCTCACAATTCCCGGACTGATGGATTGGTCATGGTCGTCGGCCGACCCGTGCCTGGAGTGTGGCAATTGTTTCTGCCCAGTCACTCAGCCGCAGGGCGCTGCCCCAATGACACTGAGGGGCTGTGCAGCAACAACGTCCGAGAGTTGCACGCCGCAAAGCGATCATAGCCCGTTCGTTTCAGTTCCGGCACTGTTGCTGCGATCGGGTGGTGGGTCAGTTTGAAAACGGAACTCGTGTGGCACGCCCTGAGTTTTCTGCTCGGACTCAGTGGCGTGCCACTCAAATTGACCCATCACCATCAAACGGGGACTCTGGCGGCGGCGGGGAGAACGGCGGTATCATTCCCGCCGTCATCGCAAACGAACAATTCGGTTCTCCGCCATTGGTGTTGAAAACAGAAATTGAGACCTTCGGTCAGCCGTTTCGGCGGGTCGGGAGACCCGCGCCGAACAGACCGTCAACAATCTTGGCCGAGAACAATTCTGTCCGACAGTTTCGTCGGTTTTCAGTTTCCATCGAACGAACTTGCAGGGGTGAATCATGAGCGGGGGGGGAAGCGCACCGGCGTCCATGGCCAAGTCGACCATTCGGTTGGGAACGGCCATACGCAACGAACTGCCGATCAACAAGCTGTTTCGGGCGATGATCGACATCAACGCTTCCGACCTTCACTTGCAGGTGGGAAAGCCGGCCATTCTGCGCGTCAAGGGGGCGCTCAAACCACTCGACATGCCCATCATCACCGAGGAGCAGATGAAGGAGTGGTGCATGCCGATGATGGACGAGCGCAACAAGGAGATCTTCTTTCTGACCGGCGGTGCGGACTATGCCCACATCGTCGAGCACAAGGGCGAACCCTGGCGGTTCCGTGTCAACCTGTTCATCCAGACCGGCAAGATGGGCATGGTCTCCCGTAAGATCGAACGGTCGATTCCGAACTTCGAGGGCCTGTATCTGCCGCCGATCATGGAAGATTTTTGCAAGTACGATCAGGGGATGGTGCTGCTGGCCGGTGTGACGGGATCGGGAAAGTCGACGACCATTGCATCGATGCTCGACTGGATCAACCACAACTTTGCGAAGCACATTCTGACGATCGAGGATCCCGTCGAGTTCGTGTACGTGGCCGACAAGTCACTGCTGAACCAGCGGGAAATCGGACCCGACGTCTCCGACTTCCACACGGCGATGAAGCATGCCGTGCGACAGGACCCCGACATCATGCTCGTGGGCGAATTGCGCGACCGCGAGACGTTTGAAACGGCGATGCACGCCGCGGAAACCGGTCACCTGGTGTACGGAACGATCCATGCCTCGTCCGCCCCCTCGACGATCGGCCGTATTCTCGACCTGTTCCCGCAGAGCATGCACAACGCCCTGCGGTCCTCGATGGGCTTCAACATGAAGGCCATCATCGCGCAGAAGCTGATGCCCACGATCACGGACAAGCCGAAGCGCGTCCCGATCTGCGAGATCATGATCTTCAACGGCGTGGTCCGGAAGCTGATCCTGGAGCACACGGACGAAAAGCTGCCGGCGGCGATCCGCATCGGCAAGGCGGAGGGGATGCAGCAGTTCAACGACAGCCTGTACCACTTCATCACCAAGGAATACGTGAGTCGTGCGGAAGCCTTTGAAATCAGCCCGAACGTGGAAGAGCTGAAGATGATGCTGAAGGGGATCAACGTGAAGTCGTCCGGAATCCTGTGACCGGCCGACTCCGGCGGATTCGGCGGGAGGCGTGGGAGGCGTCCGCGCGTCAGGAACCCGATTCCAATTGGCGCGGAATTGCGGCACGCAACGAACATGGCGGCAATTCCGTTTTCCGTAACCACCGGCTCAATGTTCGTCGATTCTGGATGCAATACGTTCCTTTGCTGCGACAGAGTTTCTCGTTTCGCCTGCCCGTCTTCCGGATAAGGGAGTCCGCGATGCCCGCCGTTCCGTCGACATTTCCAATTCGTTCGATTGTTCCGACGATCGTCAAACGCCCGCCCCAATGGAGTGCCGTTGCGCGAGCCGTCTTCGGGGCACTGATTGTCTTTCTGGCGGCCCAATGTGGTACTGCGTACGCGGTCCCCAACAATTATGTGGCCGCCAGCTACGATCCGGTCCAGCAATTGATCACCCTGACCGGCGACGCCGGCAACAACGCGGTGACTGTGGCCTGGAAGAACAACGCGGTCACGGTGACCGGCACCGGTCTGACGCGGATTGGCAACGCTTCCAGCAGTTCCACGTCGGTCTCGTTTCACACGGGGTCGAGCGTCGGAATCACGGCCAATCTCAACGGCGGCAATGACAGCATCCTCATCAACGCCCTGCGTTCGTCCAACGTTTCCCTGAATCTGGGTGACGGTAACGACTTTGCCCGGTTGACCTACTGCAGTATCACGGCAGATCCTGGTGTCACGGCCCTTTCCATCATTGGCGGCATCGGAAACGATACGTTCTCCCGGTCCGCCACAAGGATTTCCAAAGCGACGTATACCACGGTTGAAGTGTTCTTGCCGCCGCAGTGATTCTGTCATCTGCCTGGGCGGGGGACGAGCTGTCTTGGTGCGGTGCGGCAGGCATCCGAATCCTTCAAAGACTTGGAAAGTTCCGGGGTGTCCGGTCCAGTTGGGCGACGACCTTAGAGTGAGGTCCGGCAGAAACAGCTTGCAATTCCTTCGATCGTCTGTGAAAATCCCGGCCAGCCATCCATCCCCGTTCTCGTAATGTTCACTTCTGGGGCGAATAAACCATGTTGAGCCAATTGTTTCGCGGGAACCGCTCGCGACCAGTATCTGGAGTTAACGTCAGAGCCGTCGCGCTGCTGGCTGTGGCCTGTCTGACATTGGGCAGCCATCCGCTGATGGCCGCCCCGCCCCCGGCCACTGCTGGGACGTGGACCAAGGTCAAGGACAATCCCTTGGCGTCGAAGACCGGCAACATGCTGTTGTTGTCCGACGGCACGGTCGTGTTGCAGGGGGCCGAAAAGACCAATGGGACCAGCCAGAAATGGGCGAAGTTGGTTCCGGATGCGACGGGCAACTACGTCAATGGGACGTGGAGCACCATGGCGTCGATGAACACCGCCCGCGCCCACTTCTCCTCGTGGGTGATTCCCGATGGCAGGCTGGTTGTGTTGGGTGGGCAATTCTTCCTTGCTCCGGATGGTGGCTTGGGTACTTGGAGCAACACGGTCGAGATCTACAATCCGCTGTCGGATTCTTGGGCGAAATCCACGGCGACGTATCCGGGAACTGCCCTGGCCGACTCACCCACCGTTCTCTTGCCAAGTGGCGTGATCGCGGTCGGCGACTTCTTTAACAACAAGACCTACCTCTACGATCCAGTCCTCGATACTTGGGTAACCACCGGTACACGAAGCAACGCCAGCGAACTGTGGGTCACGGGGGAATCTTGGACACTGCTGCCCGATCAATCCGTCATCTCTTATGACAATATTGGGTCAAGTATTCTGACTGGCAGATCGGAGCGATTCTCCAGCGGTGCCTGGGCCGACGCCGGCAATCTACTAATGCAAACGTTGGGTGCATCATCCACGCCCCAACTGACAGACAGCACCTACAATCGTCCCAGCAACGGCGGAGCAATCGGACCAGCGACGTTGCTGCCTAACGGTAAGGTGATTCAATTCGGCGCGAACGGTTTGAGCGCGGTCTACGATCCGCTGGCGCTACCGGCGAGCGCTTGGTCCGACGGCCCCCCGTTCGCCATTGCGCCCGCACTCCCCACGCTGGGTTGCGACGGCACGGCCGGCGCGATGCTTCCCAATGGACTGTTCTTCTTGGTCGCCGATACGCTCAAGAGTCAAAAGAACCCGTCCAAGCTGTTCACGTACGACTACACTCAAGCTCCCAACAGTCCGACGGCGCTGATCAACGTCACGCCGACTTCCCCCGCGTCCTTCGCGTCCGATCTGGGTGGCTCGGGCGGACTCTTCCGCAGAACGCTGATGTTGCCCAATGGGAACATGCTGCTGGCGACCGGCAATGGACCAATCTGGGAATTAACCCCGACTGTGATCAGCCCAAATCCGCAATCCGGTTGGAAACCAACCGTCGGCAGCCTCATCGTCAAGAACTCGAGCACTTCGTACACGATCAATGGAAAACGTCTGACAGGGATTTCTGCGGGGGCGACGTTCGGGGGTGGGTTCAACAATTCGGCCACGAATTACCCGATCATCCGGATGACGAACACGGCCAACGGCCTCGTCAAATATGCCCGTACCACCAACTGGACGCCGGGCGTTGCGAATGCGAGTGATCCGGCCACCCAGTCCGTCCAGTCCGTCGATTTTGATTTGCCGACCGGGTTTGGTGCCGGGAACTACACCCTGAACGTGATCGCCAACGGGATACCTTCGGCAGACACCCCGTTCACCGTTGTCTCCTTACCGAACTACGTAACAGTGACCTACGATGTCGCGAACCAGGTTCTGACCCTGACCGGGGACACCGACAACAACAATGTGGCGATTTCCGTCAAGAACCAGGACTTGACCATTGCCGGGAGTGGTCAAACGCAGATCAAGTACCTGGGAACGACGCAGCCGACACATAAGATCCACTTTGGCACCAACGTCAGTCTGGCCGTGTCATTGACGATCAAAGGGAAGTTCCTTGGCGGAAATGATTACGTGACGTTGAGCGGAGTGCAGGCCAAGAGCGTGACTTTTGATATGGGGAGCGGAAACGACACCTGCACGGTCTTCAGTTCCAACATCGGCGATTGTTCCGTCACTGGCGGCGCTGGCTTCGACACCTTTGGAGTCGCCGCGTCGTCTGGGTTCTACAAAGGGAACAAGTTTTCCAATGACGTCTATTTGCCACCGTTCTAGCAATGAGGTCAGTTTGCCACCGTGATTGGCGATGCCAAATCGGTGATTCAACGAAAGACCCCGCCCTGCTTTTGGGCGGGGTCTGTTCGTTGGTGGTTCGCAGGGCTCATGAACCCCGAATTCGTTCTGGCAATCACGGAAGGCACGGCGCGGCATTGCCGCACCGCAAAGTGATTGAAATAAGTCAGGTCTCACACAGAGGCGCAAAGCTCGCAGAGTCTGCAATCTCTGCGAGCTTTGCGCCTCTGCGTGAGCCCCTTTCGATGGGTCCGAAATTCCTCGCACAGCGTGAAGATTTGGATCGTTGGTTGTACGGAAACGCATGGTGAGTGTGTCGGACAGAAGACCGAAGTGAGCGGTGCCAGACAGTGCATCGCTGACGATCGGTCCGCTGGTTTGTTTTCGTGTCCTTCCGCGAGTTGCTGTCGGAACCGTGGTATCCCATGTTGAGCCGCGGAGGGGCGGCCGAGTAACGCCTGGGGCGGGCGGCATCGCCCGCCCCAGGTTCGAGGGCGCTCCTTCTGGTGTGTAGCCCCGCAGGGGCGACCCCTTCGTCCGTCAGATTCGTCCGTTCACTCACTCGGGGGTCCGGGTCGAAGCGCGGTCGCCCCTTCGGGGCTGATGTTATTTCAGGTGGTCTCGTGTCCTGGGGCGGACGAAGCGTCCGCCCCAGGCTGTAGTCGGCCGCCGCCCTGCGGCTCACGCAATCGCCGGTCTCGGACGCAGAAAATACACCGCCGCTTATACCTCACGTGGCCGAAGGTGAGGCGTTTAACCGCGGGCGGTATCGGCCCAACGCCATCGGCGTGGGAGCGATCA
>JANMLE010000108.1:0-5851 GCA_031372385.1 Planctomycetota bacterium
CGATGCGAACAAGGACAAGGCGCTGTTCGGACGGATGTGCCTGTTGTCGCGCCGGCTGGTCGAGAAGGGGGTCCGCTTCGTGCAGTTGTATAACGCGGTCGACAAGCTCGGCTGGGATGGACACGACAACAACACGGACTATCACCAGCGGAACGCCGCCCAGACCGATCAACCGGTCGCGGCGCTGCTGGCGGATTTGAAGCAGCGCGGAATGCTCGACAGCACGCTGGTGATCTGGGCGGGTGAATTCGGCCGCACTCCGATGCAGCAGGGGAACAAGGGCCGCAATCACAATCCGTATGGATTCACGATCTGGATGGCGGGCGGTGGCGTGAAGGGGGGAACGGCAATCGGCGCGACGGACGAGATCGGCTTGCGCGCGGTCGATCAGCCGCAGCCCGTGAAGAACCTGCACGCGACAATCCTGACTGCACTCGGCCTGAATCCGGACAACCTGTTCTTCGAACACAACGGCCGACAGGAACGTCTGACGGGGGTGGCCCAGAGCTGGAAGACGATTCCCGGCGTGTTGGAGTGACGGAAGACTCGCGGAATCGAATCACTTGGAAATTCCCGACTCTACCGGAATGTATGTGTCATGTTCTTCGCCCCTTTGGGGCAGGGCTTCCGAGGTGGTGTTTTTCCACGTTTGTAGCCGAATTCGCAAGAATTCGGATCGTCTGACTGATCGTCCGAATTCTTGCGAATTCGGCTACAGGCTTGGAGATTCAACCATCCACGGAACACCCGGTCCGGCTTACGGCTGGACCAAAGGATCAAGACAGAACAATTGGGGACAGAACAATGAGACACCCCATCCCGGTCATCGTCGTCGTCCGCCATGTTTCTGTCCCCGATCCCCACCGCGCTTGCCTCATCGGTCTCTACTCAACTCGACGATCGAGTCCCTGTTCGATGCTTGTCCCTTCGAGTGCGTCTCCGCTTCTGACATTCGCTGGCTCCCTCAATTCGCTGTCGCCTCTTCGTCCTGACGGGGAGATCGACAGCGAATTGAGGGAGGCAGCGAATGGGACGCCTGCGGAAAACTGCCGGACCGCTGGTTGCATTCGCACGTGGCCTGGAATCGCACGCGGCTCAAAAGTTGTGTCGATGCGAATGAGGCAAGGCGGGTGGGGTTTGGGCACACCGCTTGATTGAAGATCATCCGTGTTCTGTCACCGGCTCGGCCAGACCGTACCGCATCCAATCCGGCGGCACGGGGGCTTCGAGTTCGATGCGGTCGTAGCGGACGGGGTGGGACAACGACAAGCGCCGGGCATGCAGCGCGATCGGTGAGACGAGTCGGTCATACGTTGCCGCGGCGTCCGGGTCCAAGGTTGCCCCGTACTGCAAATCGCCGACGATGTTCCAGCCGCGCGATGCCAACTGGACTCGAATCTGGTGCATTCGCCCGGTCTGCAACTCGACCTCCAGCAGCGCGCGGCCGGCGTGCTGAGTCAGGATGCGATAATCCAGAACCGCCTCGCGAGCCCCCACCGTTTCAGGCTCGACGACGCTGACATGCGCGGCCACGGCGTCCTTGAGCAACCAGTCTGTCAGCCGGCCGGCCGGCTGATCCGGAATGCGCTCCGTCACCGCCAGATAGAACTTGCGGACGGATCGTTCGCGGAACTGTTCGGCCAGCCGCGCCGCGGCCTTCGAGTTCTTCGCGAACACAACAATCCCCGAGACCGGCCGATCGAGACGATGCGGCACTCCCAGGTAGACATTGCCCGGCTTGGCGTATTTCTGCCTGAGATATTCTTTCACCCAGGCTTCCAACGTCGGATGACCGTGTGGCACCCCCTGCGTCAACAATCCCGCCGGTTTATTGACTGCAATCAACGGTCCGTCTTCAAGAAGGATGTCGAGGTTCATGGGTGAGGGCGGAGGGCTTGTGGATATTTCGAGCCGCGACCGTGAGGGAGCGGTGATTTCCAACGACTGACAACCGCTTCCTGACGGGCGGGGCTCGATTCATTCACACGCTCTGAGGGCCAAGGGTGGAAGGCGGACAGTGGCGAGACCTCGGACTACTCTGCTCTGTCCCTTAGCCCTCAGCCCTTGCCCCTCAGCCCCATGAGTATCGTGCGGCACTGAACGCTTGACGGCCACGAAGCTCCGGCCTTCTGCCTCACTTCGCCACTTCAGCGAGAACCGCGGCCGTGTTGATTCCCTTTTTCCATTGGCCGTAGGTGAAGTCTTCCCGATAGCGGCTGAAGCCTTCGCCGGAACCGACCGTCGCCGGACGGATGCCCGGCCGCTTCACGAACAGGGCCAGTTCGGACTTCTCGGACAAGTCCCAGTCCTGCGGATTCATGCCGTGTGAGAACGACCCGTTCTTGCGGACCGACGCGAAGACGGCCGTCAGCTTCGTCGCTTCCTTGTCGGTGTCGCCCCAGAACTTCGCGAACGTCTTGATGTCCGTCACGGTCGCGATCTTCTTGCCGCCCGAGCCGATCCAGTTGGTCACGTTGTAGCAGTTGCCGCTGCCGCTCCAGGACCGGCCCTTCTTGTCTGTGGCCGACGGCAGCAGTGACAGCGCCAGCGAATCGCACTTGTACGACCCCAGGATGCTTTCGATCCGCAGGTCACCGACAAGGTTCGGAGTGGCAATCGCCTCGGTCCCCTGCAAGACCGTCTGATAGATGTGCAGATCGACATCGGCCGGTTGCTTGGTTTGCGGATTGTTCGCCACGCTCACACACGAGATGGAATAGATCACACAGTTGTCGATGGAGACATCCTGCTTTCCGCCCGCGATGATCTCGACCCCCGCGCGTCCTCCGACCAGGATGCAATTGCGGAGCACCGTCTGAGCCTCACCCGCGACCGTCACGGCGACCATCCCCTTCCGGTTCCCTTCCGAGACCGAGCAGTTCAACATCCGCAGCGTGCCTCCGGTGACCAGCACCGCTTTCCAGGGGATGTTCGGAGTCCCCGCCGGTCCGTCCATGTGAAATCGCAACCCCTCGAGGGTGACTGTGCCGGACGAGACCTTCAGCATGTGATGCGACTGGGGATGCTTGTCGGGACGGTAGCGCAGTCCGTCGGGTGAAAGACCGACCTGGTATTCGAAGATTGGTTCGTAACCGAACCCCGCCTGGATCGTCAGGTCCGTGGTGAATTCCTCGTGGCTGGTCTTGAAGGGGCCGTTGCCGTCGACACGAATGACGTCGCCCGGTTTGGCGGCCTTCAGAATGTCGGGCAGCGTGTCTTCGCGTTGGACTTCGGGACGGTTCGCGATCGAGAACGCCTTCTCCGGCTGCCCCTGCAACAAGCGGGAGATGTCGCTCCCCAGATTGGCCTTCCGCAGAAACAGCGACGCGAAACAGGTGTCGGCCAGCGCGCTTTCCGGTTTGTCACTGGGCCATGAACCGTCCGTCTTTTGCGACTTGATCAGCGCGTCGGAGCCCTGTATGAACCAGTCGACGCCCCCTTCCAATTTTTCCTGACCGAGCAGCACGCCGATTCGTTCGAAGGCCCAGATGGAATACCGCGCCGTCCCCGGTCCAATCCCCTTCGCGAATTCTCCCACTCGCTTCAGTCCCTTGGCATACTTCGGGTCCGACAGCAGCGTCTCTTTCTCACCGCGACCGGCCACGACGGACTTGTCCTTCAACTGAGCCCGGATCTTGGTCGCGCGAGCCACCGTCAGACAGAACAGTCCGGCGGGCGTCATTGCCTGTCCCGACGCAACCGGCTCCTTGTCCTGGAGCGTATAACCCCAGCCACCATCCTCGTTCTGACTGTTGACGAACCGCGAGCCCACGTCCTTCATCGCGTCGTCGATTGGCACGCCGTAGCGGGACGCCACCCACAGGCCGAGCACGGCGAACTGCGTGTTGCTGTTGTCGCCCGCTCCGTCCTTGCGGTCCAGCCGTTTCAGATCCTGTAACACGCTCGAATCGACATTCGGGCACGAATAGCCCCATCCGCCGGACGTGGTCTGACCCGCCAGCAATTTCGCGCCCAGGGATCGGATTGCCGGGCGATCCTGTCGGTCACCGACGCGCGCCAGCAGCAGGATTCCCAGCGCGACATCGTAGGTGCTCTTCTGTTCGGGGGCGTTCTTCCGGACGTACCGATACCCCTTGTCGACCACCGTGTCGTAGATCGCGGTTCCATTCTCGATCAGTGCCAGCGTGCAGAGCGCCGTGATCCCGACCTCGTGGCTCGGGTAGTCCCAGCTTCCATCCGTCTTCTGTTGGGACCGGATGAAGTCGACCGCCTTCAACCGGGCCGCGTTGACTTCATCCTCCGATTGAGCCACCGCGCAGGGGGCGGAATGGAGGAACAACCCGGAAACAACCAGCAGTAGCCACACCGCGCGCGAATGCCACGTCATCGACATGATGATGCCCCGATACCGAAGAAGAGACGGATGAACAGAAGCCGACAGCGGGTGGAGTCTACTGGCCTGAAACCGGCATCACAACGTGCCGCTACCGTAGTCCGGTCGCTCCGCCGACCGGACGTGCCGCCGACGGAGCGGCGGGGCTACAGCAGCTACCAGCCTCTGCCGCCCTGGCTACCAGCGTTCGACCGGTCCGTTCGGAACCTTGATGAGCGCCGTGGCGACCGGAGTCAGTCGTTCGCCGTGTCGCTGGCGGATCTCGGCGATGATGGCTTCGAACTCGGTCATGCTCGTGAACAGCCGCAGCCGCTGTTCGAGATCTTCCGGCACTCCCAGTCGCGCGCCGTACCACGCGGCGAATTTGCGGAACAGCAGGCAACTCCGGTCGCCGTGCTGTTCGGTCATCAACGTGAAGTGCCGCACCAGAAAATCGACCTGTTCATCGGAGGTTGGCTCGCGCACCGGTCGTCCCGCTTCCAAGTCGTCCAGCTTGCGAAACAGCCACGGATCAAGCATCGCGCCGCGGCCGATGGCGATCGCGGAACATCCCGTCACCCGGCGCATGTGGACCGCGTCGTCGACCGTGCGCACGTCGCCGTTGCCGATCACCGGAATCCGGTCGACCGCTTCGACCGTGGCCTGTATCCCCGCCAAGTCGACGTGACCGTGAAACCCCTGCTGCCGCGTCCGGCCGTGAATCGTGATCGCCGCCACTCCGACCGATTCGAACCGCCGCGCGAGAAACGGCGAGGCGATCGAGTCGCGGTCCCAGCCCAAGCGCATCTTCACCGTCACCGGGATGCCGACCGCCGTGACGACCCGTTCCACCAACCGGCAGGCATGGTCGGCATCGCACAGCAACCGCGCGCCGCCCCCCTGGCCGTTCACCTTGGCCATCGGGCAGCCCATGTTGATATCGACACCCTGGTAGCCGTGTTCTTCCAGCCAGCGCGCGGCATCGACCAGATGGTCGTCGCGCCCGCTGAAGATCTGCACCGACAACGGCCGGTCCAACGGGTGCGTTTCAACCAGTTCGAGCGAGTGCCGGTGCCCGCCGATCAATTGCGTGGCGTGGACGAGGTCCGTCGTGGCCAGCCCAAGGCCGCCGAGTTCCCGCAGCGCCCGGCGAAAGGCCAGGTGCGTGTAGCCGGCCAATGGTGCCAGACAATACCGGGACGGCAACCCGCGCGTGCCGATTGTCAGTGGTGACACGGGTGCTGCGTCGGCAATGCGGTCATCAACAGTGGACGGGGTTGAGGGAGTGAACGTCACAGTGAACCGCACCTTTGACAGGCTGTTGGGCGAACGGGAGATGAAAGTTTACCCGCATGCAAGCACGATGCGCAAGCGAGTGAGTCTGTTAACTCACTCGCTTGCGCCGCGTGCTTGTATGCCTTTTCCTGCCGCTCGACTCAGACTTCGCGCGGCCGAAGATGAGTCGTTTAACCGCGTGGGCATCGCCCCGCGCGTGATTGGTGATCCACGCTCAAGACG
>JANMLE010000528.1:0-12725 GCA_031372385.1 Planctomycetota bacterium
GGCCAGCGTCAACACGGCGGCCATCTGGCCTGTCAGAGTGGGTGATGTTTGGCCGGGCTTGGTTTCCATTGCGGCGAACCAATCGCCGGTCCAGTCTCCGGTGTCGGCCAGGCCGCGCAGATCGAGCGGTCGGCGCGAACAGACCATGACGAACGTGTCGCGGCTGGCACCCGGTTGGGGGATGGTTGTGCTGAAGACATAGATGTTGGGAAACACCCTGGCAGCCGTGGCGACGTAGCGTCCGAGGAATCGTCCCGCTGCTGGTTGGCGCGTCGTTTGTGCGGCGGTGCGGACGGCCTTCACCCAAGCTTGGTTGTTCGGGTCCAACCCGACCAGTTGGTTCTCGGTGTCATGTGAGACGATGCCGCGAAACCCCAGGACGTGCCGACTCTCCTGGCCTCCGTTTCGGGAACCAAGGCGGCAGACTTCCACGCACTCCCACGGTGATGAGGCCGGGGTCCAGGCTTCCAGCGGTCCGTCCGTGGCCTTGAGACTCTCGGGAATCGAGCCTTCGAACGGCATTCGCTGGCGCGTTTGGTTGGCGAGATCGCTGATGACGGCCGACCAGTTGGGAACTTCGCCCTCCATCGGAGTGACGCTCTTGGCCTTCGGCTCGTCGGCCAGGTCGACGTTGATCAAACGGGCTTCGTCGATCGGGCTGATGGTCTGAGTGGCCTGCAGCCGGTACTCGCCGTTCTTGTACCCCTTGATTTCCAAGGGTGCGAATCGCGGCCCCGCCGACTCATAGCGGCCGAACGTCAGCGCCAGTCCGGACAGCCCCTTCGGCAGCGGACCCTTGTAATCGACCTCACCGACACCGAGCGTTGTGCCGGGGTACTCGGCACGCGGATAGATGTCGATGATGTTGGCTTGGAAGACACCGTCGTCATTCAGCAGGTCATGCACCCGGACCAGAAATTCGCGCGTTGTCAGATGGGCCGGGATGCTGAAGTCGCTGAATGCGTCCCCGTAAATGAAATCATATTTGACCGGCGGCTCTCCGACCTTGATCAAGCGCCGGTTGTCGCGCAGCCGGTCATCGACGAAGTTCCGGGCGTCGCCGATGCTGGTGAGAATCCGTTCCTGCTCGGCTTCGGTCATCCCGAGCGCGTCGATCGAGACCTGATAGACCGCCGCGTCCAGTTCGGCGACTTCAATCCGCGGGCTGCCGGGAAACTCTTTCAGAAACCAACGCGGAAAGATGAACCCGCCGCCCCCCATGAACAGTGCCGTCGCCCGCCGAGAAAGTCCCCGCCCGCGTTCCACTTCGCGGTGCCACGCCGCGCGCGGAGTCGCGCGAATCAGACGGTCGCGAATCCCGGTCGTCACCACGCCATACGCGGTGACGCACTCCAGGCTGCGGTCGTAGCGGATCGTCATGTTCAAGTCGTCCGGAACAACGATCCCATCGGGGAGCACATCGAGAGGGACGGACGCGAACCCGCCCCAAAACGGCTTGTTCGTTTCCCTGTGCAACTCTTCCACGGCGTGCCAGTACGTGGCGTCGGGGGCCAGTGTCAGCAGCGTGTTGAAGATCTCCTGCGTTGGCTGATCGATGCGCAGCGTTGAAGTCGTGGGATCGAAGGTGACTCCCGTGGGAAGGCGGCTGGCACCGAAACTTTCGTTGGGCAGCGCCTTCGTCGACAGCGTCACCGGTTGGGTCAGCAGACGCGCGGTCCGCTTGGTCACCGCCGCGTAGATCTGCTCGTAGTCGTAATGCAGCGCCGTGGGATCGGCCGGGTCGTAGATGCTGTGCGTGAGCTTGTCGAGCCGCAGGTTTTTGACCAGCCGCCCGCGGAGCTCACCGTCCGTCACCATGATGGTCGAGTAATTGCTTTCGTCGTAATACGCGCCGATCCGGTCGTCACGCAGCCGGAGCACCAGGCCCAGTTCGTGGAGCTTTGTTCCAAGTGAAGTGCCGAAGGACTTCCAACTCGACCGCGTCGCATCCGCCTGATCGCGGGTTTGGGCGAATGTCAGGAGCGTCCCCACGGTCTCGGTCACATGGGCCATTGCCGGTTGGGTACACGTGGCGGCGAGCACCGTCCAACCGAGCAGTTGCAGCCAGCCACAAACGACCGCGGTTCGAAACAGCCGCGGTGCCCCCGCGACAACGACCGCCAAGATTCCCAACGTGGCCGCCGTCATGCCGATGATCGTCCGCGTCCCCCACACATCCATCAGGTAGAAGCCGGTCAGGAACGTGCCGATGATCGAGCCCAGCGCACCCCAGGCATAGACGTTTCCGACCGTGGCCCCCAAACGCGAACTGCGCGACAGAGCCATGCTGGCCACCAGCGGCGAGATCGTCCCCAGACACAGTGACGGCAGCAGGAACATCGCCGACACCACCGTCAGCACCCACGCCGGCCAACTGAGCATCGTCGGTCGCGACAGCGGAGCCATCAACTGATCCATCCACAACACGCTGGCACACGACACGCTGCCCAACAGATACATCCATGCCAGCGACCGGTGGCGGTCGAATCGATCAGCCAGCCAGCCTCCCAGGAAGTTCCCCAGCGTGATCCCCGCCAGCACCACGCCGATCACCGAGGTCCACGTGTACAGCGACGAACCGACAGTCTTGGCGATCAAGCGCGAGGCCGTCAATTCCAATGTCATCACGCAGACACTGGTGACAAACACCAGCGCGTTGTAGCCCCACAGCGCCCAGTAGTCGGCCGACTTGGATCGCTTGGGAGTTCTCTTCACCGGAGTGCGCGGCGGCACCAGGACCGGCGGCGCGAGCGGGTCGATCACCGGCGATGGCGATGACAGCCGGTATGTGTCGCCGCCATGATCATGGGACGCCCCGGACGTGATCGGAGCGGAGTCTGAAACAGGTTCGGGCGGGGAGGAAGCCGGATGCTCGGTCGACATCAGAAGGGATCTCACGGATGGTGCGTCGAAGTGGTGCCAGCGACCGCGGCAATCATACGGTCGCACGCTGCCGACTCCCAAGCGTCCCCGCAAAAGAGCGGCACGCGGAGGGAATCGCCGGGTCACCTGTAGCTGAATTCGCAAGAATTCAGCGGAACATCGGACCGCGACTGAGTTCTTGCGAACTCAGCTACGACGCCGAGAATCATCCGCGAAAGAGTGACACGCCGAAGGATCGCCCGCTCTTTCGCCGCACAAGGACCGAACAACGCGGACCAATCAGCCATCCCATCACCGCGACTCACACGGCAGCTTCTTCAACAGTTGCTTGGCCCGACTTTTCCAACGGCCGAAGCGGCGCGCGATCGCCGCCGGGCTGCCGTTGATGTCGTGCAGCAGAGCCTGCAAGTGGCCTCGCGCGGCCTGTGTGTTTCCCTGCCGGGCATGCAAACTGGCCAGCAGAAACACCGCTTCCGGGTGACGCCAGCGGCGAATGTGCTGCTCCAGGTGCTGCATGGCGGCCGACGTGTCTCCCAATTCCACGGTCGATCTTCCGAAGGCGAGGGAGACATCGCCGAACTTGTACTGCGGATCAATGTCGAGGATCTGGCAGGTCCAGCGGCAGACGTCGGCATGTCGATGCTGGATCGCAGCCACCTGAGCCGCTCCCCAGAGCGCCGGCAGGTTTAGCGGCTCCTTCGCCAGCGCCCGTCCGTATGCCGTCGCCGCCTGATCCAGCAGGCCGACATCGCGCAGGGCATCGGCCCATTGAATGAACTGGTGCGGATTGCCGATTTGAATTGCCGCCGTCTCCAGGCGGGACAACTCGCGACCGCGCGTCCAGCGCCGCAGGAGGGCGGGACCGTGATAGTCGGCCGCCGGCAGATAGCGCATCACGAAGTACAACAACGGGCCGATCCCCTGCACGACGATCATCAGCCACAACCAGAAGAAACGGTCCGGCTCGGTGCGCACACAGTGCAGCACCATCCAGAACCAGAAGGCGGCATACGCCACCCACAGCAGGCTCAATCCGCCACCGATCACGTCCCCCAGCCACGCGTTGCCACGGATTTCGCGCAGTTGCGCGAGGATGCCGAACAATCCAGTGCCCGTCATTTCCGCCGGCCAGATCATGACGTCATCCCTCCGCCGACAATTCCAGCAGGTGCCGGAATTCGGGGTCGCCGCGCAGTGGGTCAAAGTCCGTCTCGGCGGGGATCAGTTTGCCGATGCCGCGGTTCATTCGCAGGGCCCGACCCAGCCAAGAGAGCGCCTGCTCCTTGTGGCCCGCCAACGAGTGATAGCAGGCAAGGTTGTACAGGACGACGGGGACCATCGGATGAAGCTCGTAGGCCCGGCGCATCGATTCGATCGACTGATCGACGCGGTCGATCCGCTTGAAGCACCAGGCCATGCCCAGGAGCGCATCCAGACTGTTGGGATCCAGCGTGTGTGCCTGCCGAAAGGAGTCGAGCGCCCGGTGATGGTCGTGCTTTGCGCGCAGTGCGTCGCCGCGCAGCATGTGACACTCGAAGGCCGATTCACCGGGATCGGAGAGCCGCGTCAGGACATCGAGTGCCTGATCGGGCATGCCGAGCGACAGATACCCCTCCGCCGCCCGCAACTGCTGTTTCCGCCGCGTGTCCACGTTGAAGATCATGGTGACTTCCACGCCGGGGATCGGAGACCAGTCTCACTGCTTCGGGAGTTTGATGTCGAGGCTGTTGTACCGCGGATCCCGGAACACTTCGCCGAATTTCATCCCGAAGCCATTCGACATTTCCCACTGGGCGCGGCGTGCCCACGGTGTGCGCGGATGATTCTTGATGACTTCCTGAAACTCCGCCTTGGCCGTTTCGTTCTGCTTCTTCAACTCGGCCACATCCACCCTGGTCACACGGATCTGTTCCTTGTCGGGCTCGAGCAACTCGTGGACGCGACGGATATCCCAACCGTTGTTCTTGGGATCCTTGACCATCGGCTTCGCCTTTTGATGAGCGTCCAGGGACAGCAGCAACTGGAACAGTCGCACGCGATAGGCCAGGCACTGGGCATGCATCAGGTCATAGTTGGCCCGCCACCGTTCCGACGGTTCGTTGCCACGCAGTTTCTTGACGGATTCCAGCAGCTTGACCGCCTCGTTGAGCAGGCCCATCGCGCGCACGGCGCGTTCGAACGTGGTTTTTCCCTGGGTGGCGAACTGCGCCGGATCGATGCTGTAGTGGTGCTCCTGCATGTTCAGTTCCTTGTCGATGTGCGGGTTCAGGGTCGCGATCACGCGCCACTGGGCATCGCGGAACTTGCTGGAATCCCTTTCCCTCGCGTACTCGACGCGGGCACTCAGGTCGGGTAGGTACTCCTTCATGTCGAGCAATTCGAACTTGCGTTCTTCAAACGATCCCGCTCCGGCCAAGTTGTCTTCCTTGCCCGGCAGCATGAAGAAGATCCCCCCCGTCTGCTTCGCGATGCGCACCTGTTCATAGGGGCCGAACCCGCTGGAAAACACATCCCAGCGCCCGTGCAGGCCGTCAAACTGCAAACATTCGGGGAAGGGAGTTTCGGGACCGCGGTTGATTTGCAGCCAGTGGGTGAGCTTGTACTTGGGGTCGACGTACCGCACCCGGGCATAGGGATAGCCGAACACCGAGTAGTGTCCGAGCACGTAGACCGGGGCATCGACGGTCTTGCAGCGGTGGATCGTTTCCTCGACATGCTCGCCGTCATCGCCTGATTCATCCGTGACGACGATCAGGACGAGTTTGCGTTTCTGCCGGATGGCCCCCTGCGCATATTTGCCGATCACCGCACCGATGGCGCCACAGGTGTTCTCCAACCCGGTTTCATCGACCTTGATGTTGTCGATCGCCTTCTTGATCTCTTCCACATTCGATGTCGGCTTCGATGTCTGCTCGGTGATCCCCTTGCTGTAGCTCATCACGGTCGTCAGCAAGATCTCGTCTGACACTTTCAGTTTGGTGTCATGCTTTTGGACAAGTCCCAGTTCCTCGTAGACCTTGTAGAACCGCTCGCGGATTTCCTTCTGATCGTCCTTCATGCTGTCGGATTCGTCGAACAGCCAGACCACATGAACCTTGGACTCGCGCATCAGGCGGACCAACTCCTGGGTCATCTGCCCCAAGGCCGCCCCATAGCCTTCGACGACCCGGCCCACCTCGCCGGTGACCTGCCCCGACCCGAGATCCTTGCTGATGATGTTCAGCCCCGGCACGGTAATCGCACCGATGTTCACCCGGACGTCCGGTTCCCGCAGGCTTTCCGCCTCGTCGAGCTTTTGCTGGGCGACCACGGGGCCGGCGGCACCTCCGGTCCCGGTCATCCCGGCAGCCATTGAACCGGCCGCGTAGTTGACCGACTCGGCTGCTTCGGTGGATTGCTCCACCTCCTGCGTGAACTCTTCGTGGATCCGTTCCTGGTCAAACACGGAATCCAAAACCATCTGCAACTGGTCGAGCGGCCCCTTGAACACAATGAACGACAAGGCGAACAGCATGACCACATGCAGTGAGAGGGAGATCACCAACCCCACGGCGATGTCGCGATTGAACTTCATGATCACCGATCTCCGAGGACAGAGTCCGATGAGGCGGACCTCACAGAAAAAAACCGGACGACATGTTACGAAAACCCCCTCGCAAGTGCGGTTGCAAGGGGGTGATGAACAGCAGGAAACTGCAATACTCGGATGGGCGAAGATCCTTCGCCCACCCGGCGCTTAGATCTCGCGGCGCTGTGGATCGTTGTTGACCATCACCTTCTTCTTCTTCTTCGTCACGGGATCTTCGACTTCGATGAATTTCGGACCCGGCTTCTGGGCACCGGCCATACCACGGCCCGCGTTGGGATCGTAATGCCCTTCCTTCCACTCCCAGCCCATCGGCGTGCCCAACTCGCGCTCGGCCAGCATCTGCCAGGGAGTGTTGGGGTGTTCATCCACAATCCGCTTGAGGTACTCCATCGCCCTGTTGGCCAGCTTCTTGGTCGTGGCTCCGGAATTGATATCCCTCGAAGGAACCAAACGCCATTGGTTGTTTCCCGCCTTGTCAAACTTGCGGGGCGTGCTTTTCATTTCGGCGAGCATCATGTTGTAGCCAAAGCTGCGGGCCTGAAGCGCCAGCACCCTTCCCATCGCCAAGTCAAAGCCGGCTCGTGAGCGTGCGTCCCTGATCTTCGGCCGATCCTTTTCGCCGGGCTCCAACTGGGACTTCAACGCATTGATCTTGTACTCAAATTCGGCGGCGGGTCGCTGGGCGTCGGTGATTGACTGGCGGAGGATCGTGTCGTTCTCGGCGGGGAATTCGAGGCGTGGCAGTGGAACGCTTTCAACCTTCAGCAGACGGGCGACATCGCGCAGGGCACTCTTCGCCCGATTCTGGTCGAATTCCTTGTCGATCATCGGAATGGGGCGGTAGTCCGGCGCGTAGTTCCGCATGGTCTGGGGATCAAAGGTCTTTCCGCGACCCTCGTTCGCGATCAAGTAAAGACCGTTCGTCTCCGCGCACAATCGCGTCAGTGCGTACGGACCGAAGCCGGATGACATGTTCTGCAGGTCGTAATCGTTTGTTCCCCAGAAGCCCAGACGCAGGGCTTCGGGATACAGTGTTTCCGGGCCGCGATGCATGACCCCGATCACGACTTCGCCGCTTTCGAGCGAGAACGGTGCTTCGGTCGTTTCGCGGCCAAACGGCGCCGCGTCCCCGACGCAATAGCAGCGCATCCCGTAGCGCTTCGTGGCAATGATGGCCTTTTCCAAATACATCGGCGCGTCGGAGCCCGCTTCATCCGTCACGATGATGATCATGATGTCGCGGTGCATCTGCGTGCGGTACTTTTGGAAATGATCCGCGACGTGCGTCACGGCGGCGAACGTGTTCTCGTTCCCGGACGCCTCGGACTTGATTCCGCGAACCTGTCGGACCAAGTCTGTCGGATCGTCGATCGGATCTTTCGTCAGAATGTTGGTCCGCTCGCCGTAGATCGCGACGGCACTCTTCAGCGCCTTGTCCGCCGTGACGTTGAGCGCATTCAACTGCGCGTAAACATTCTCGACCCGGTCCGCGATCAGGGCTCGTCGGGCGGACAATGACGGCGAAACGTCGAAGAGCCAGACCACCAGGGTCTTCTTTTCCCGCAGGGAATTCGCGATTTCCCAAGCCAGCCGGTCGACAGCCCCTTCGACGCCACCCGGATGCTCGGTGGCACCCGTGGTCGCCACGGACGCCAGCACATTTGCCTTGGAGGGCTGGACGATTTCTTCGGTGTTGGGTGTGGGAACGTCCAGATCTTCGGCGATGGTCTGGTCGATTTGCTTTTGCGGATCCTTCGACAGTTGAGTCGCCGCCTCCTGTGAGGACGCGAACGTATCGATGTTGCTGTCGTTGCCCATTTGATCCGTCACCGTCGAATCAAACTTGTAGCGCATCGCATCGTCTTCGTTGTCGAGATGGCTGGTGATCGTGGTCAGGGCCTGCAGCCGATCCGCGAACTTGATCATTGCCAGTGACAGCAGCAAGACCACGTGCAGGGCGAGGCTCAACCCGAACGCCATGGTGAGCGTCTTGGGGATCCGGCCACTCTCAATTTCCATCTCGAAGACTTCGGGTTCGTCCGCTCTCAGATTGGCGCTCACGATGCACTCCTCGCAGATCGGCTTGAAGCGTGGATTTTGCTCAAACATCAGAACAATCGACCACAAATCCTCTGAACAGCCGGGGTGGAAGTCTACCCATTTGAAAAGATCGTTGCAAACGGCAGTTCGCCCCTGTCAGATCGTATTCGACTGCCGGCACCACCAGAATCATTCGGTTCGGACACTCGCGGGGAACCAGCAGTTCCCCGAATTTGGCGTGTGTTCATTACCGGCTCGGAATCTGATGCCTATCATTCACCCCGGAATCTGCCCGGACCTTCGCGGGCATTTGCAAAAGATTAGTTCGCAAACACCGATTCCCGCGGTGAAACACCGGTTGGTCGGGAAAGTTTGCCGGACGGTGCTGCGGATGAATCACAGCCAAAGACGCATTCGACGTGAAGGCCATATGTTACACGAAGAGAAGAGTTTGGAAATCGCGAAGCTCGGCGATGCCACCGATCCGTTGCCGTGCGGCGGACGAATCGAGGCGGTGATTCTCCGGTCGCACGGTCCGGCCGGGAAATGCCGGCCGCTCGGTTGATGATCCAACGAACGTCTGCGAAGAAGGTTAGGCCAAATGGAGCTGGTCACGACGGAGATTGAAGGGACGGGCGGCATTCGGCTGTTTGTCCGCGACCATCGGCCCCCTTCGGGCGCGGCCCCACGAACCGTCCTGTGTGTGCATGGGCTGGGAGAACATGGCGGCCGCTACGAACATTTTTCCGAATGGCTGGTGGAGCGAGGCTTCCGGGTCATCATCGCTGACCTGCGCGGACACGGGCGATCAGCGGGAACCAGGACACACGTCATGTCCTTCGAGGAATATCCGCTTGACTTGGGAATCCTTTGGCGACACTTTCAATTGGAAAGAGCGTCGACCGTTCTGTTCGGCCACAGCATGGGTGGCCTGATCGCCGTTCGTGCCGTGCAAACCGGAGTCGTCGAGCCGGCGGCACTGGTGATGACGTCACCCCTGCTGGGTCTGAAACTGCGCGTCCATCCGATCAAGAGGCTGCTGGGAAAACTCCTGGTTCAGATCCTCCCGAAAACCCGCTTTCGCAACGGGCTCGATCCCAGCAACATGACCAGGGACGCCCGATTCGCCGAAGAACGGAGGAACGATCCGCTGATCGTCCGGAGCGTGACCGCCAGTTGGTTCTTCGCCATGCAGCGGGCGATCGTCGAGGCTCACCACGAGGCGGCGAAGATCAGAATCCCCATCCTTGCCTTTCGCGGGATGGCTGATGAAACGACGGATGGCGACGTCTTGTCGACGTGGCTGACCAAGACGAATTCGCCTGCGCGCGATCTGGTTTCACTGCCGATGCATGTCCACGAAGTCTTTCATGAATCCGATTGGCGAGATTCCATGGAACGGATGGTCGAGTGGCTGGAGCAGATCAGAATCACGGCGCATTGAATTCGAATTGAAAGCCAGCCCCGAACACATCTTTGTCGCCACCACGGAAGAGGATTTGCCGATGTCGAACGCAGTCCCGGCGAATTCATCGCGACGTAGACGCTGGCTCGCCGGTCTTCCGGCCCTGGGCGTGGCCGCGGTACTCGTGCTGGTCTACTACTTGTTTCCCAGGTGGACCGACGGCCTGTCGGTGCTGGGACGGGTTCTGTACCGATCGGTCGTGGTCCTGTTCGGAATGATCGGACTGGCGCAGATCGCGGCGGCGTGGTCCCCCACAAAAGGGACGATCGCGACGCCCGGTTTCGGCAAGCACCGGATGGTGGTGCCCGTCGAGGGGATCGTCTACTTGACGATCATGTTCGCCCTGTTCACCGGCGCGATGCTCACCAAGTCGAACATGCTGCTGTTGGTGTTCGCGCTGATGGCCGGGCCGTTTGTCATCAACGGGTGGATGACGTTTGGCATGCTTCAAGCCGCGCGCGTCACCCGCAACGCTCCACGCCGTGCCATGGCGGGGGAACTCTTCGGGGTCGAACTGGTCTTGGCAAACAGCCGCCGCCTGTTGTCGATCTGGATCATGTCGGTGCGGGATTCGATCCATCATCGTCGCGAGGATCTGTCCGCCACCGTCCTGTTCGCCCGCGTGGCCCCGCGGACTTCACAGACCGGGCATTACCAACTGCGCCTGATGCGCCGGGGACGGTATCAACTGGGCCCCGTGCGGACGTTCTCGCGGTTTCCCCTGGGCCTGGTCGAACGGAGCCGGCTGTTTTCGATCGCCGATGAAATCCTGATCTATCCGCGCATCGGACACCTCGGCGCGGCCTTCAGACGACGATGGCAGGGAGCCACCGAACTCGTGGCCCGTCCGCAGCCTCGTGCCGGAGTCTTTCATGATGAGTTTCACCGTCTTCGTGAATTCCGGACCGGCGACAACCCGCGCGACATTCACTGGCGCAGCTCCGCGCGGCGCGGTGAGTTGATTTTGCGCGAGTACCAGCAGAACCGCGATTTCAATCTGGCGGTCGTTCTCGATCTCTGGCAACCCGAGTCCGCGAACGGAACCGAATCCGAACTGGTCGAACGCGCCCTGAGTTTCGCGGCAACGGTCATCGTCGAACACGGGCGCATGTGCCGGGATGCGATTCTGACGTTGTCGGCAACGGGTGCCGCCACGTTTCGCTGGCAGGGACAGGGAACATCGGCCAGCCTCGAGGCGCTGCTCGACGGACTGGCGGTCTTCGAAGCCGGACCGGCTCGGGAAACGACGGCGCTGGTCGATGAGGCGATACAGCATTCCACCACGACAACTCAGATTGTCCTGTTGACCACTCGTCCCGCCGGTGATTCCGCAGCGGGCCAGATTGACATTCGCAATCATCGAGTGGACTGCATCCGGCTGGCGGACATCGACCTCGATCAAGCGCTGATCTTTGACGACCAGATCGTGCCCGCGGTTCTCGATTCGCCGATCGGCGTTGATTACAACCTCGAATCGGCTAGCGCCACGAAGCGTTGATCGGACCTTAATTCCGGATTATTCATGGCCTCAAAGAGCCGTGAAGCGGCCTGCAAGGACTTGACCGCTCCCGCTCCCTCACGGTCACGGCTCGACTGACACGCTGTTCGTAGCTGAATTCGCAAGAATTCAGCGGAACATTGCACCACGACCTGAGTTCTTGCGAACTCAGCTACGACGTCATGAATCGTCCGGGTTAATCGGACAACGTGCCCTGCGTCCGCGAACAAAACGAGAAAGCCAGCAGACTGACGACTGCTGGCTTTGTTGACTTCATTGGGTCGACGTGACTCAACTACGTCGCGGCAGTTTCGCCGGACGCCGGGGCCGCCGCAGCAGGAGGTGCCGCCAACTTGTTGATGAGCTTGGTCAGCCGGGACTTATCCCGAGCCGCCTTGTTCGGGTGAATCAGGTGCTTGGCGGCCGACTGATCCAGCTTCTTGATCGCCACCAGCAGAACCTTCTTGGCGTCCTCCAGCGAATGAGTCCCGCCGGGGACCGCAGCCGCGGTCGCTCGCACCTTCTTCACCGAAGTTCGGAGCACGGATCGTTGGTGACGATTCCGCACACGGCGACGTTCCATTTTCCGCAAGGCGCGACGGGCACTATCAGTGTTCGGCATGGATGGGCAACCAGAGGGCAAAAGGCCAAGAGGCGGCGGTCAAATCGCGTCCCCGCGCACACCGCCATTTCGCGCAGGGTCGGGGAGTATAACGGCCGGTCTGCCGGCATGCCAGTCACCACGGCAGCGTTGCGAACATTCCCCCAACACCCTGCACGTCAATGAGATGTATGACGCGAACGCAACGGCTTCCGGGCGGGCGGGAATCATTTCTGCCATCAGCGATCGCCCATTGGCACTCACTTTGACCGCAAAGTAGCAGGCACATTCCATGTGCCGTCCGCAAGTTCCAAGGAACGGCACATGGAATGTGCCTACTACTTTCTAAAGTGAGTGCCATTGAGCGATCGCCGCCGGGCATGATGGGATCAGGACGCCGGCCCGCTTCAGCAGCTACGAGTCGCCAACGTCGATCCCTTCGCCGCCGCCCATCTTCCCCTGGATTTGCTCGAGGCGGGCGGATGTATCCTTGTAGGAGTAGTCGATGGCCAGCACTTCGCTGTAGTGGATCTCCGCCTGTTGCAGATCCTTGCCCGCCTCGGCCAGCCGTCCCAGCAGATAGTGGCACTCCTTGAACGGCTCGGGCTGGTCGTTGGCGTTGAGTTTTTCAATCGCCTTTTGAAACTGC
>JANMLE010000234.1:0-3339 GCA_031372385.1 Planctomycetota bacterium
GCCGGGCGCAAGCAGGGTTCGTGGGAAGGCTCACTGGAGTTCCGTCCTCGCTGATTTGGCTGTAGAAATCTGGCCGTTGAAAATCGTAGGACGGGCACTCTTGCCCGTCGGTCGTCGAGTTGAATGACGGGCAGGAGTGCCCGTCCTACGTTCTTCAACCGCCAAATCAGCGTGGACGAGTCTCCAGAGAGCCGTCCATCGAACTCTGCTTGCGCCCGGCGAACACCGTGCGGGGATAGAGAAATATCCGATTTCCCGCAGGCCCGCCAGTTGGTCCGGATTCCTCTTTCCGATTTCGGCGGGTTGAGCTAGAAGTCGGGCCGGGACAAGGATCGTCCAGCCGTGCCGGTGCGCGCGGCAGAAACTCAACCAGGGAGGGCAACGTGGGTCACACCGTCGGTTCGCTGGCAGCGCTCGTTGAAGGAGAGGTGCGCGGAGACGCCGACCGGCCGATCGGCAACGCGGCGGCGATCGAGTCGGCCGGGCCGGATGCCGTGACGTTTGTGCTCGACGAAAGCCACGTCAGCCGGCTGCAGGCGTGTCGGGCGGGTGCGGTGATTCTCAACGCCAAGATCGCTCCGGGAGTGACCGTTTCGCCGAACACATCGTTGATCGTGGTCGGAGATCCGCATGCGGCCTTTCAGCGGATCCTTCCCGAGTTCCGCAAGATTCGCGGCCGACCCGCGCGGGGAATCTCTCCCCAGGCGCACATCAGCCGGTCGGCAATGGTGGGGGCCGACTGCTACGTCGGACCGGGTGCCTGCATCGGTGACGAAGTGGAAATCGGGAATGGGTGTGACATTCATCCCGGTGTGGTGATTGGCCCCGGTTGCCGCCTGGCCAACGACGTGATCGTGTATCCCAATGCCGTCCTGTACCACGATGTGACTCTGGGAAACCGGGTGATCATCCACAGCGGCGCCGTCATTGGAGCGGATGGATTTGGATACCGGTTCACCGAGGGGCGGTTCGTGAAGATCCCGCAATTGGGAACGGTCGAGATCCACGAGGACGTGGAGATCGGTGCCTGCACAACCATCGACCGGGGCGCGATCGGACCCACGATTGTGGGGGCGGGGACCAAGCTCGACAACCTGGTAATGATCGCCCACAACTGTGAACTGGGGCAGCACAACGTGTTCGCCTCACAGGTCGGCATGGCGGGATCATGCACCACGGGCGACTACGTTCGGATGGGTGGGCAGGTGGGAGTCAAGGACCACGTGCGGCTGAATTCGGGCTGCATGGTCGGAGCCAAGGCGGGTGTTCACAAGGACATCCCCGCTGGAGAAATCTGGGTCGGCTACCTGGCGAGTCCCGAAGCCGAACAAAAACGACTGGTGTTCTCGCTGAAGCGGGTTCCCGAGATGCGCGACCAGGTGCGAACGCTGGGAAAACAGGTCGCGGAGCTGATGAAACAAATGGAAGAGTTGCAGGCACACACGCCCGAAGAACTTCGCAGGGCGGCCTGAATGCCCGCTGACTCCGCCCGTGAGCGACCCGGATGCTCACGCGGCGGCCAGACCGACTCGCATCGTTGAAACCATCTGTTGATTGATCAAACACGGACATGGACGACACAGCACCTCATACGATCAAGTTTCCCACCCGGCGCGTCGGCTTGCTGGCGGGAGCGGGCAGGTTTCCGTTGGCATTCGCGGAAGCCGCGCAGCGCCAGGGACTGCACGTCTACTGCGTCGGCGTGGCGGGGATGGCCGACGAAGAGCAACTGCGCGCGGTCTGTCATTGGTACGCGGAAACTCCACTGGCACGCCTCGGTCGGACGATCCGACTCTTCAAGCGGGTCAAGGTCCACCGGGTGGTCATGGCCGGCAAGATTGAAAAGACAGTCCTGTTTCAGCCGTTTCGAATCCTGCGGCTGCTGCCGGACTGGCGCACCATTCACATGTGGTACACCTACGCGACCCGCGATCACAAGGACGACACGCTGCTGTTGGCGGTGATCCGCGAGTTCGAGCGGGACAACATTCATTTCGATTCGGCCCTCGATTACTGCCCGGAGTTACTCGTGAAACACGGATTCCTGACGCGGCGCAAGCCCACCGACGCTCAATGGCGCGACATCCGCTTTGGCTGGGATCTCGCCAAGGAAATGGGACGGCTGGACATCGGCCAGTCGGTCGTGGTCAACGACTTGGCGGTGATCGCCGTCGAGGCGATTGAAGGGACCGACCGCACGATCCGCCGCGCGGGCGAACTGTGCCGTCGCGGCGGGTTCACCGTCGTCAAGGTCGCCAAGCCCCAGCAAGACATGCGGTTCGACGTCCCCACGATCGGAGCCCAAACCATCAAGACGCTTCAGGAGGCGGGTGGACGCGTGCTGGCGATTGAAAGCAACAAGACCATCTTCCTGGATCAGGAGGATGTGATCGAGTTGGCCGATCGGCTGGGGATCGCCATCGTGGCCATCAACGCGGAAGAACTGGAACTGCGCATCGCGGGATGAACCCGTGCGCGGGTTCATGTGAAACGTTTAGCCGCTACGCCAACGGCGTGCGCGCGATCAACGGTGAACCCACAATCGCTCCCACGCCGTTGGCGTTGGGGCTAAACGTGGAATCGTCCCGTTCCTGCCCGCGCGTGGTATGAACGGTCAAGCGATGCCTTCCCGCCCCGCAGTTCAGTGGTTGAAGATGAACTCGTTCGAGTTCAGCAGCGCCCAGAACACGTCCTGCAATCCGTGGATTGGGTCGCGATCGGTGCTGCCCTGGAACGTCTTGTCGAACGCCGACAGTTCGGCGCTGGTTGGTTTGCGGGCCAGGGCGGTCAGGTACAGGATCTCGATCTTGCCGGGAATTCCCTTCGTGAATTTCACCGGAGTCGGCTTGTTGCGGCTGGCGGCCGGCACCCGTGATGTCTTCGATGTGCCGCTCGACTCTTCGAGCTTCAGCACTGATCCATCGAGCACGCGACTCAGGAAGCCTCCGCGGTCGCCGCTGATCGCGCTGCGGATCAGATCGCCGTTCATCATCACGAGGGCCTGCGGGACGGTGCCGTTGAAATCGGTTGACTCGTCGTTTTCGTCCGTGCCGAACGCGCGGACGAACTGGCCGAGCCATTCGTTGCGCTGGCGTTCCGACTGCTCATAGTTGCGGCCCGACTTGTGGGCTTCGGTCGCGACGATCAGCGAGTCGTACAGTTGCTCGGCCGTGAACGGCTTGACGTACATCCGGCTGAACAAGGGCGTGCTGCCGGTGGCGGGATCATCCGCCTTGTTTCCTTCGTGAGCCTTGCTGGTCAGGTTGTAGGTGTCACTGGCGGCGATCCAGCGTGTGAGGCGTTTCAGGTCGTATCCGGCGGTCCGGAATTCCGTCGCCA
>JANMLE010000241.1:0-1175 GCA_031372385.1 Planctomycetota bacterium
CGGCGACGACCCCGACCGCCTTCAGTCCGCGCAGGCGGATCAGGCTGGCCAGCGCCAGGCCGACATACGCGCTGCCGCCGCTGGAATCGAAGAAGATCGTCCCGCGCGAATTCCGGGGCAGGTCCATCAGCTTCTCGTGCAATTGACCGTCCTTGTCGACCAACTCACCGCTGATCACGATCTCCCAATCGCGCGCGTCGAAGTTGTAGTCCGACGGCCGGCGACCTCCCTGCGGGGCGGGATACGGTCGCAACGGGCGTGTCGCCGGTTTGGGCTCGGTCTTCTTGCGGCCACGGCGGGGAGTATCGGGGCGACGCATGCGGGAATCCTCGGAACTCACCAAGTGTCTCATCGGCCTGCGCGGCCGACTGTCGTAGCACGGACGCCTCGTCCGTGCGGCCCCGTTCCAATGTTGGCACCGGTTTGCCGCACGGACGAGGCGTCCGTGCTACGAGTGACTCTCGCCAAAGTGCGACAGTTATTGATGCGCCGGTCCCAAACGACCGGAGGGACTGGCTTTTATCCGCCGGGAGACTCGACTGCAAGAAAGCGGGGTCGGTACGATGCCGCCGCTGAAACAACGCCTTGTCGATCCGACCAGCACTCTCCGGGAGACGCCTCATGATTCGTTCGCTGCCGCGTTGGATGTTCGTTCTGGCCTGTGTCGCCACCTGTTGGTCGATGACACCCGCCCAGGCACAGACTCAGCCTGACAAGGTCACGTTCCAGCGCAAGGACGGCGGTCTGGCCGTGATGCTGGGGACCGAGACGTTCACCTTCCTGCACACCGGTCCCGAATGGGCCAAGCCGTATCTCTCCCCCGTGCAGGCCCCCGGCGGCGCCGTCATCACGCGGGCGATCGGCGACCCCGAGGACAAGGACCATCCGCACCACAAGGGGATCTGGTTGTCGGTCGACGAAGTCAACGAGATCAAGTTCTGGGCCGAAGCCGGCAAGATCCTGAATGTGGCGGTGGAGGCGATCGAAGGGAATCCGGGGCAGCTCAAGTTGAAGAATCATTGGCTCGGCAAGGACGAACTGCCGGTCGTGATCGAGACGACCACGATTTCCATCTTCCCGTCGCGGCTGGTCATCTATGACACGACGTTCACCGCCGCCGTTCCCAAGGTGACGTTCGAGGACACGAAGGAGGGCCTGTTCGGCATCCGCGTCGC
>JANMLE010000531.1:0-8077 GCA_031372385.1 Planctomycetota bacterium
CCAAAGTCGGGGGGAGAGGGGACAGGAAAGAATTCCATTCGTTCCCGGCTGGCCGAGTCTGTCGAGCTGGCATTTGATCTGGGCAAGGGCTTGATCCGGGTCGCGATTGTTGACGAGGAACGCGACGAGAAGAAGTGGAAGACGCTGCCGTTCAGCCTGCATCGTTCATGCGAGCAATGTGGCCGCAGCTTTGAAGAGCTGTCGCCGCACAACTTCTCGTTCAACAGTCCGCTCGGCTGGTGCGAGACGTGTGAGGGGATCGGCGTGCAACAGGGGACGAACCTCGGCGCGTTGATCGCCGATCCGACACGGACTCTGGCCGACGGCGCCGTCAGCGCGTGGCCCGATCCGCTGAAGAGCCCGCTCTTCCGGCGGATGATGGCCGCGCTGTCGCGCGAGTGCGACATTCCGCTCGACGTCCCGTTCTCGCAACTGGACCCCGTTCACCAGCGCGCGGTCTTGTACGGGACGGGCGATCTGTGGATTCCGTTGGAGTCGAGAGTCGGAGAACTGAGTGCTGAAAGTCGAGTGTCGAGTGCCAGAAAGAAGAAAGGAAAGATGTCCTCTTCCTCTTCCTCTGGCTCTCAGCACTCAGCACTCAGCTCTCAGCCCTCCTTCCAATACAAGGGCCTGTATCCGACGATCGAGCAGGCGGCGACGTTGTCGTATGACTATCGGATGAAGCTGTTCGGAGTCATCGGCGAAGTTCCCTGCTCATCGTGCAACGGCAGCCGGCTGCGCGACGATGCCGCCGCGGTGAAGCTTGGTGGCAAGTCGCTCAAGCAACTGTGCGATCTGCCGCTGCGCGATGCGCTGGAATTTCTGCGCGGTCTCAAGCTGAGTGCGTCTCAGCAGCGGATTGCTGGCGACTTGCTGGGCGAGGCGACATCGCGGTTGTCGTTCCTGGTTGAAGTCGGTCTGCACTACTTGACACTGGCCCGCACGCTGCCGACGCTGTCCGGCGGCGAGACTCAACGAATCCGCCTGGCCGGACAGATCGGCCGGGCGCTGACCGGCGTGCTGTATGTGCTCGATGAACCGACGATCGGTCTGCATCCCAGTGACAACGGCCGGTTGCTGACGGCGCTCAAGAAGTTGCGCGATCTCGGCAACACCATCGTCATGGTCGAACACGATCGCGAAGTCCTGCAGGCGGCCGACCGCTTGTACGACTTCGGACCCGGGGCCGGCCGGTTCGGCGGCACGATCACCGCGCAGGGCACGCCGCGCGAGATGCACAAAAGCGAACTGTCGCTGACCGGCAAGTACCTGTCCGGCCGCGAGGAGATTGTGATTCCCACCGTCCGACGGATGGCTTCTCCTGTCCACTCTCCCCCGTCTTCGGGGGAGAGGGCTAGGGTGAGGGGGCCGAATGGTGATCACGCTCGCCTCGAAGAGACACCGCGCGAAGACACGCTTGAGAGCACTCGATCCCAGGCAGAGCACGGGACTGACACAAAGAAGTCATCTCGCACAGCGCGGGCTTCCTCACCGACGAAAGCCCCCCACACCCTAACCCTCTCCCCCGAAAACGGGGGAGAGGGGACAAGAAAGAACATTCCCACTCCTCCCGGCGGCGGGTGGCTCGAATTGCTGGGAGCCCGGCAGCACAACCTGCGGAATGTCGACCTGCGGATTCCGCTCGGCACATTGACCGCCGTCACGGGCGTCAGTGGCTCCGGCAAGAGTTCGTTGATCGACGACACGCTGGCCCGCGCGATCGCGCGCAAGCTGCACCGTCTGGCGACTCAGCCCGGTCCGTACGACGAACTGCTCGGCTTGCAGTTCTTGAGCAAGCTGATCGTCGTCGACCAGCAACCGCTCGGCACGACACCCGCATCGAATCCCGCGACATACACCGGCGTCTTCGAACACATCCGCGAACTCTTCTCGCGCCTGCCCGAAGCCAAGGTCCGCGGCTACACTCCGGCGCGGTTCAGCTTCAACCGGACCGGCGGACGCTGCGAGGCGTGCGAGGGGAACGGGCAGAAGCTGATCGAAATGCACTTCCTGCCCGATGTCTGGGTCGAGTGCGATGTCTGCCGCAGCCAGCGCTACAACGCCGAAACACTGGCTGTGAAGTACCGCGGTCAGAGCATCTCCGACGTGCTGAACATGTCGATCGGCCAGGCCCTGGAGTTGTTCGACAACATCCCCAAGATCCGCGGCCCGCTGTCGGTGCTGGCCGCGATCGGACTCGACTATCTCACGCTGGGCCAGTCGGCACCGACCCTGTCCGGCGGCGAGGCCCAGCGCGTGAAACTCGCCGCGGAACTGGCCAAGCCGCAATCCGGCAAGACGCTGTATCTGCTCGACGAACCGACGACCGGCCTGCACTTCGACGACATCCGCAAGCTGCTGAAGATCCTCAACAGCCTCGTTGATGCGGGCAACACGGTGGTCGTGATCGAACACAACCTCGATGTGATCAAGACGGCCGACTGGATCATCGACCTCGGCCCGCAGGCGGGCGGCGAAGGGGGCTGGATCGTCGCGCAGGGGACGCCGGAAGACGTGGCAGCAATGTCGGGAGCTGGAGAGCTGAGTGCTGAGAGTCGAGAGCTGAGTGCCAGAAAGAAGAAGGGAAAGACGCACTCAGCCTCTGGCACTCAGCTCTCAGCCCTCAGCACTCAGCACTTCCGCTCGTTCACCGGCGAGATCCTCGCCAAAGTTCTGGCCGAAGGCCGGCGCGGGGAGCGGGATGCGTTTGATGCCGCGGAGGCACTCAGCAAGAAGGCGGGGGATCTCGATCCGACGAAGATCGGGGCCGAGGCGCGGATGCCCTGGGAAGTCGACGGACGGAAGTGGCACACCGTCGACGGTCTGGCCAACAATGGCCGGCCGCGCCGCTGGAGCGGCGCGATGCTGGCGCGGATCATCGATCAACTGGAGGAATCCGACGAGTTCGCGCCCCCCAACTTTGCCGAGCGCAGCACCGTCGAAGTCACCGGCAAGACGAAGGGGAGCGGATGGTTCCTGCACGCCCACACCGGCGACGAATGGATGCTGTCGCTGAAGTTCCGCGTGGGCAAAAAGGCTTTCGACGAAGAGACGTTGTCCCGCGAACTGGCCTTGAAGGATGTGAACGATCTGGACGAGATCCCCGTCTACAACCGCCAGCCTCGCGTGCGCATCCGCCCGGCGGCGAACGGCCCGTTCGAGGATGTCACGATCGTCCTGCTGAAGCCGTCGGACATGGAGACGCCGGCGTTCGAGACGTTCTTCAACGCGGCGCAGCAGTCGTTCCTCGAACGAACCAATCCCAAGTCGCTCGACCTGGACGACCTCACCCCGTGGAAGAAACTCGGCCGCAAGTGGCACCTGATGCGCAAGGGGTTTCTCGCAGGCACGATTGAGTGGGACGTCGCAGTATTGGAGACGCTGATTTCACTCTTGGACGAGTTGCTTCCCTATGCGAAGGTCGACTGGACGCAGAAGGTCGTGGTGAATTACACGGTCGACAAGCGACCCGTCGTCAACCTCGTGACCAAGCGCCCATCCGGCGTCGACTTGAACGTGTTCGTCACCGCCGGCTCCGTGCAACTCGGCCAAGTCGCCAGCTTCGGCCTCAACCCGGAAATCGCCCCGCACAAGGACGGCTTGGACGTCGTGCGTTTGAGATTCACGACGCTGGACCAAGTCCGCGACAGCTCTCTGAGAAAGTTCCTCGGCGATCACGTCGGTGAGGTTTGAGGGCGGAGACGCGCCTCACAGGGACGAGAGGGGAATCACATGCATCGGGAACAGGCTGGTCAGACGCGCATCATCGGTGACAATTTCGCATCCCTCCTGTTCGGAGAGCGCAACGTACAGGCAATCGTAGATGCCGAGCCGCATCACGGATGACAGGACGTACGCCCGCGGCATCAGTGAGAGCGCCGGAAAAAGCAGCGGGCAATCCGCCATCATTGCCGACCAGAGCGTGAATCCCTCGGTTGTCGAAATTCGTCCGACCCGTTCGGCTCTCGTCAGGGCGTGGCCGACTTCGATGGGGAGAATGTCCGGTGCGATCAGTTCATGGACGCCGTTCCGATAGTCTTCGATCAGACGCACGGCCTTGTCGGAATCCGACTCGACGACGAGAGATTTGAAAGCCACCGATGCGTCGAGAATGAATCGGTTCATGAGTCGCGCAGGTCACGGATCGACTTCGTCCCGATGTCGAGAACGCCGTGCCTTTGGCGGATCGTTTCCGTGACTTTGGCTGCACGCTCGCGGGCTCTATTCGCGATTTCCGGGTCGGGTTTTTTCCCAGCCCTGACGGCTTCGATGATCGCGTCGCCGTCGGCAAGAATGTCGAATGGAACTGGACCGGTGATTGTTGTGTCGATGCTCATCAGGAGATTCTTTAACAATGGAATGGCCGGGTCAAGCTCAAGTCATGGAAACCGTGGTCCATTCACAAGAGCGTCGCACAGAGCGATAGCGAGATGCCTCTACGCCGCTCTGTGTCCTCGGCGTTGAGATTCTTCCAGCGGGCGCGGTTAGAATCGCTCCGGCAGGCGGATGCCGTTTTTCCAATCGACGATCTTACGGGACCAAACCGATTCTTCCCAAACACCAGTTTGCCGCCATTCATCATGAGCGGCGGCCCGAGACTGTTTCCCCCGGTGCTGGTCGAGTCGGCGGCGTTGGACCCCGTGTCGGTCTTCGCGCGGTTTGCGACCCGGCCCGAAGGTCTGACTGTGGACGAAGCCCGCGCCAAGCTCGCGGAACATGGTCCCAACGTCCTAGCCCAAGACCAGCAGGCGAACATGGCGATGCTCGTCTGGCATGCGGTCGCCAATCCGTTGGTCATCCTGCTGGCGGTTCTCGCGACAGTTTCGTTCGCCACCAACGACATCGGGGCCGGCACCCTGATGACGCTGATGATTGCCCTGGGCATGGGACTGAAGCTGTTTCAGGAAGCCAAGGCCGACCGGGTGGCGGCCAAGTTGAAAGCGATGATCTCGGTCACGGCCACGGTGATGCGCGAGGGCCAGCCGCAAGAGATTCCCGTGTCGCAATTGGTCCCCGGCGACGTGGTCTCATTGTCGGCGGGAGACATGATCCCCGCGGATCTGCGCATCGTCAGCGCGAAGGATCTGTTTGTCACGCAAAGCATGCTGACCGGCGAAAGCTTTGCCGTCGAAAAGTTCGAGAAGGAGAAGCCGGTTACGACGACAGCCGTCGCGTTGCCGTCAGCCCTTGAACTGACCAGCGTTGCCTTTCTGGGGACCAGCGTCGAGAGCGGTTCCGCCACGGGGGTCGTGGTGGTAACCGGCCAAGAGACGCTGCTGGGGGGCATGGCCGCGTCGTTGGCGGTTCAACCGGTCGAGACCGCGTTCGACAAGAGCATTGCCCGCTTCACCTGGCTGATGCTGAAGTTCCTGCTGGTGATGGTGCCGCTGGTGTTCGTCATCAACGGGTTCTCGAAAGGGGACTGGGCTCAGGCGTTCTTCTTTGCGATCGCGGTCGCGGTGGGTCTGACTCCCGAGATGCTGCCGATGATCGTCACTGTCTGTCTGTCGAAAGGGGCGGTGGCGATGAGCCGCCGCAAGGTGATCGTCAAGCGGCTCAACTCGATCCAGAACCTCGGGGCGATGGACATCCTCTGCACGGACAAGACCGGCACGCTGACGCTCGACCGCGTCATCCTTGAGCGCTACTGCGATGTGACCCTGAAGGACGATGACGGCGTGCTGGCCCTGGCCTACCTGAACAGCCACTTTCAAACGGGACTCAGGAACGTCATGGACCGGGCCATCCTGGCGCATACCGAGACGCACACCGAGGCGAAGGTTCCGGACCATGCGAAGGTGGACGAAATCCCGTTCGACTTCCAGCGCCGCATCATGTCGGTGGTGGTCCGCACTCCCGAGGGGAACGACCGGATCATCAGCAAGGGGGCTCCCGAGGCGATCTTTCCCCTCTGTAAGAGTTTTGAACTCGATGGCCAGCATTACCCGATGGACCACGTTTACATCGCGGATCTGAAAGCCGAATACGAACAATTGTCCGCCGACGGCTTTCGGGTTCTCGCCTTGGCCAGCAAAGACGTCCCACCGCGCGGCATCGTCAACGGCGACGCCACTCCGTACTCGAAGGACGATGAGTGCGATCTGACGCTGAATGGCTACGTCGCGTTTCTCGATCCCCCCAAGGAAACGGCCACGCCCGCCATCCGGGCTCTGCAGGCGCACGGCGTCACCGTCAAGGTGGTGACCGGCGACAACGAACTGGTCTCCAAGAAGATCTGCCGCGAGGTCGGGCTCTCCACCGAATTCGTGCTGCTCGGGACGGACGTCGAGGCGATGAGCGATGAAGAGCTCGCCAAGGCCGCCGTTCAGACGACGCTGTTCGCCCGCGTCTCGCCCGCCCACAAGCAGCGGATCATCCGGGCGTTGCAGGCCGGCGGGCATGTCGTCGGCTTCATGGGGGACGGGATCAACGACGCCCCCGCACTGCGCGCCGCCGATGTCGGCATCAGCGTCGACACCGCCGTCGACATCGCCAAGGAGTCGGCGGACATGATCCTGCTGGAAAAGTCGCTGCTGGTCCTGGAGGCGGGTGTCGTCGAGGGACGCAAGGTCTTCGCGAACATCCTAAAGTATGTGCGCATGGGAGCCAGCAGCAACTTCGGCAACATGTTCAGCGTGCTGGGGGCGAGCCTCTTCGTCCCCTACCTGCCGATGGCTCCGATCCAGATCCTGGCGAACAACCTGCTGTACGATCTCAGCCAGACCGCCATTCCCACCGACGATGTCGATCCCGATCAGGTCGAAAAGCCGCGGCCGTGGGACATGAAACAACTGACCCGGTTCATCGTCTGCATCGGTCCGTGTTCCTCAATCTTCGACTACACGACGTTCTTCATGATGCTGTCGATCTTTCACTGTTGGAACATCTCGACGGACGCGGCGAGACTTCACAGTGAAAGCCTGTTCCAGACCGGCTGGTTCGTGGAAAGCCTGCTGACGCAGACGCTGATCATTCACATCATCCGCACGAACAGGATCCCGTTCCTGCAAAGCCGTGCATCGTGGCCGCTGCTGGCCACCTCGGTCGGCATCATGGCCGCGGGCGTCGCGATTCCTTATACGGAAGTGGGCCGCTATCTCAAGTTCACTCCGCTGCCTGCGCTGTACTGGCCGCTGTTGTTGCTGTCGATGATGTGCTACGTCATCCTCACGCAACTGGTGAAGATGTGGCTGCTGCGGAAGAAATGGATCTGAAGTGAGACGGCCTCGCGTCACCGCGCGCCGATGATCACAGCCTTGCCGGCAGCAACCGCAATTCCGGGACGACCACCCGCGAAGGCAGGCTGGCGAGGAACAGAACGGCTTCGGCAACGTCTTCCGGGGCCAATGCCAGATCGAGCACTTCGCGCGGAGTGGGAACCGGACGTTGCGACAGGATCTCGGTGTCGCACAGTCCGGGAAACACGACCGACGTGCGGATGCCGTTCGCCTTTTCTTCCACCCGCGTGCCATGAGCCAAACCGACCAGCGCGTGCTTGCTGGCTTGGTAAGCCACCCCCGACACGTCCGGCATCTGCACGCAGGCTGAGGAGACGTACACGATCAGTCCATTGCGGGCGGCACGCATCGCAGGGAGTACGGCTCTGGTGCAGATGAAGGCTCCAGTGACGTTGGTGTCGATCAGCCGTTGCCAGTTCTCATCCGTCAGCACCGCCAGAGCCCGTTCCGGAAGATTGGTGCCGGTCGCATAGACGAGCAGTTCAATCCGGCCCGACGTGCGCAGCGCCTGGGCGACCAAAAGCTCGACATCGTCCGCGTTCGTCGTGTCGGTGACGCAGGTTTCGATGGAGCATCCCACGGAAAGGAGTTGCTGTTCCAACTCGTCGAGCCGTTCGCCGCGACGGGCGGCGGCCACCACATGCGCACCGGCATGGGCCAATGCCACAACGGTCGCGCGACCCATCCCGCTGGAGGCTCCGACGACGATCGCGGTTTGGTTGTCGAGACGTCCCGGCATGGCGGTGCTGCTCCGTTGTTGAGGCTCTCACGCTGCGGTGCCTGGACACCTCGTCCCGTGCGGGGGGGGGCCGGGCTGCCCCTCGAGCCGCGCCCCGCCC
>JANMLE010000287.1:0-6746 GCA_031372385.1 Planctomycetota bacterium
CGGTGTCGAGGAGCGCGATCTGATCTTCGCAGGCCACTTCGGCATGATCGACCCGCCGCGCGAGGAAGTGATGGCCGCCGTCGTCCGCTGCCGCGAGGCGGGCATCCGGCCGGTGATGATCACCGGCGATCACCCGGCCACCGCCGAGGCGATCGCGCGCGAGTTGGGCATTGCGACGGAGACGGACGTCGTCGTCACGGGACAAGAACTCGATTCGCTCGGCGATGACGAACTGGCGGAGCGGGCGGAACAGATCGCCGTCTATGCCCGCGTCGCTCCCGAACACAAGCTGCGAGTGGTGCGCGCGCTGAAGGCGCGCGGCCATGTGGTGGCGATGACCGGCGACGGTGTCAACGACGCGCCCGCCGTCAAAGCCGCCGACATCGGCATCGCGATGGGAATCACCGGGACGGACGTGACACGCGAAACCGCCGCGATGGTGCTGATGGACGACAACTTCACGTCGATCGTGAACGCGGTCGAGGAGGGCCGCGCGATCTACGACAACATTCAGAAGTTTCTGATCTTTCTGTTGTCATGCAACGCGGGAGAGATGCTGTTGATGCTGCTGGCCGCGCTGCTCGGCTGGCCGACGCCGCTGCTCCCTGTGCAACTCCTGTGGATGAATCTCGTCACGGACGGATTGCCGGCCCTGGCCCTGGCGATGGAGCCGCCCGAACCGGACATCATGTCGCGCAAGCCCCGGCCGCGTCATGCCTCGATCCTGTCGTGGCAACTTGGCTCGGTGGTGCTCGCGGGCGGTGTCCTGTTGGGGGCCACGGGGATCGCGACATACGCCTTGTTTATTGGGCCGACCGACGCGGAAGTGACGCAGGCGCGGACGATGACCTTCTGCGTCATGGTGTTCGGCCAACTCTTCATGGCCTTGTCGGCCCGCAGCGGAACCTGGACGTTCTGGCAACTTGGTCCCGCCACGAATCCGTACGTCTTCGCCGCGGTGGTGATCTCGGCCCTGCTGCAAGCGAGCATCATCGCGCTGCCGTTCGCCCGGCCGATCTTCGAGGCGAGCAGCCACAGTTCGTTCGAATGGCAGATCATGCTCACGCTGGCCCTCGCTCCGGTCACGGTGATTGAACTCGCGAAGCTGGGCCGCCAACTCTGGAGACGAAGCAACTCCTCCGAACAACCTGGAGGCTCGCCATGAACGCCAAACGGCGTCTCATTGAGGCTTGCACCAGCACCTTTGATTTCACCGCAGCGGTAGATGGCGAAAGGGGCGAGCGTGCCACGCCGATGCCGCCCTGCCACTTGCCTTCCAACTTGCCCCAACCGACAATCCATCGGGCTCCAACGAAATGGCATCGGGGTCTTTGAAACCAAGCGGTGAGGTGATTCATGGCTGTCATCACGATTTCCGACGAGTTACTGCAACGGGTCGAACAGTCTCGGCCGGTCTCCCTCTCCACGGCCGAATTTGTGGCGGACGCGGTGCGGGAAAAACTGGCGTCGCACGAACGCAGGGCCGACTTCTTTCGGTTGTCCGATGAGACGCGCCGCCAGATGGACAACCAGGGAATCAGCGAAGCCGAAATCCTTAGTGACTTCGACGCCGTTCGCGAAAGTCTGACCCGTGATTGAGACGCTGGTCGTCGACGCGAATCCGCTGCTCTCCGCGATGCTCGGCGGACAGGCCCGCGAGGTGTTGTTTTCGGGGAAGATCACCTGCGTGTCGTCTCAGCACACGCTTTTCGAAGTCGAGAAGTATTTGCCGCGTGTCGCAAAAAGAATCGGCCGCGCCGAGTTGGACTTGTGGCGGGAATTCCAACTGCTGCCCGTCATCGCCGTTCAGCCGCGCGAGTACGATTCGGAACTGAAGCGAGCCACAGAACTGATTGGCCAACGCGACCCCAAGGACGTGCATGTGTTGGCGCTGGCCCTTCGCCTGGGCTTGCCGATCTGGACCGAAGATCGAGATTTTGAAGGCTTGCCGGACGTGACCGTCCACAAAACCGCCGACCTCTTGACGCTGATTGCCTCCGATCACTGAACTCGCGAAGCTGGTCCGCCAACTCTGGAGACGAAGCAACTCCTCCGAGAATTCTGGAGTTTCGCCATGAACGCCACCCTTTTCCCCCATCAGGTCGGAGCGCATACGAAACTTCGGTTGACATCTTCGCAAAGTGCGAAGACGATGGCGGGATGCATGTCATCTCCCGCAAGAAACTGAAACAGTTCGCGGAGCGGTATCCGGTGGCCGAGCCGCCGTTGGACGCTTGGCACAAGACGGTTCGGCAGGCGATATGGCGGAACTTTGCCGGCGTGCGGGCCGTGTTTCCCAGCGCGGATCAAGTGGACCGGTTCACGGTGTTCGACATCGGCGGCAACAAGTTTCGACTCATCGCCGTGATTCACTTCAACCGGGGCAAAGTCTTCGTTCGACAAGTGCTGACGCATCAGGAGTACGACCGTGGCGAGTGGAAAAACGACTAAACCGACGGCAGATCCCCAGCATCAATTCGGCAGGCGGACTCTCAAGGCGGCCACCAAGCAGGTCAAGCCGGCGAAGAAGGCCGGGCTTGCGCCGCACGTGGCGAAAGCCGCAGTGGCTCTGCCGGAAGGCTACCGAAAGCTCGTATTTCAGTTCGCGCTACGACCGATTCAGTCCGACGCGGACTTGGATCGGGCGATCGCCGTGGTGGATTCGTTGTTGGATCGGGACGACTTGGACGCGGGCGAGCAAGACTACCTGGACGTGCTCGGTGATTTGGTCGAACGCTACGAAGACCGGACCGACCCGCCGCGGGACGTGTCGGACGCCGGGATGCTCCGGTTCCTGATGGAGCAGCGCGCGGTGAAGCAAGTCGAAGTTGCCCGTGCCACGGGGATTGCCGAATCGACCGTCTCCGCCGTTCTGACCGGCAAACGGACATTGAACCGCCCCCAAATCGGCAAACTCGCCAACTACTTCCACGTCTCACCGGGGGTGTTCGCGTTCGACGAGCAAGAATCGGCGACTCAATAACTCCCGCAACGTAAACGCCTCGACCGTGCGGCCCGATTCCACAGGAGAAGCAGGGGCGGGCGTTCATTTTTGAGAATTGGTCGGCGCGGGGACGATTCGTCCTCCGGTCACGGTGATCGAACTCGCGAAGCTGGGCCGCCAACTCTGGAGACGGGGCAACCTCTGACATCAGGAAGCGGAGCTTCGAAGACGTGCGTTCCCAAGCAGGAGCTTGAGAATGAGGAAAAGTTTCCTCAAGGCAGTTTCAAATCCCGACTCCGATGTCGCCAAATTCGCCCGAACGTGGGTTTTCGCTGGCGTTCCCACGTTCGGGCCAACGTGGCGACGCCCGCTGGGGAGCGCGGAAACTGTGTCGGGGATCGCAATGGCAGGTTCATTTGTCGAGTGGAAAGTCGCGGACCTTTTCGTAGAGGGCCTGCAGCCGCGCCATCGTCTCCGGAGAATTGAGCGCCTTGTCCGGGGAAACCTTGTAAAGGGCCGCCAGTTCCTTGACCAACTGTTTCGGTTCGGTCTCGGCAAACAGGGCGATGAAGAACACGGGCCGATCCGACTTCTCACTGGCGGGCATCAGCAAGAACGACTCCTGCAACGGCTTGGAATCCTCGGCCTCGCGAATGACCCAGCAGGCATCCTTCTGAGCCGGGAACCAGTCATCCAAGCACCAATCCTCGTATGGGTAAAGTTCGGAAACCGACTCCTTCAATCGATACGTTCCTGGCCAGCCCTTCGGCGTGGGCAACAACAATTCATCATGCCGTTGGACTTTGGGTTGGTGGCCTGAACATTTCAGGGGCCGAACGAAGGACGAGATGCCGTTGGTGACGAACTGATCCGACTCAGGCCTACAGGCACCGTTGCCGTCGACGAGCGCATATGCCAGAAACTGCCGAACTTCTTTGCCGGTTCGAATTGACACCCAACGAAGACGCGAGTTCTTCAGAAATACCGGGGTCGTTAGGAACTCCGCTCGTAACTTCGCACCGCCAGGCTTTCCAAGAGCAAGGTCGGCAGAAACGTCCTCCAATTCGAGTTCGATACCATACGACGGTGAGGCGACAAGCTTCCCAAGTCTCAACACGACATCAGAGTAAACAAACAATCCGGGAGAAATTGCGCTTTCGTGCGGAAGCGAGGGTGTCGTCAACGGACTCTTGCTAGCCGGCCCCTTATCGAAAATCAAGGTTCGCCCATAAACGGACCCGACGTTTTCAAGGGCCTGTTTCATGGAACGCCATCCCATTCCCCGCGCCTCGATTGACGCCGACCAGCGACTCACAGCCTCAGGCCGAGGAATCAGGACGACCGGAATTGGAACATTCCTGTCGACCATCGGGTGGCTGGCAAAAGGGAAGTCAATATCACCTTCCTTCGCAACAAAAAAACGCTGTCGCGAAAGCGGAGCTGCACCAAGTGACGTCAGGATAGTTCTGGTATATTCCGACATTTGCTCTGCATACGCTTGTGGCATTCCCGCCAATGACTCCACATCACACACATCGAAGACGGCGTTGTCGGCAATCCTTTCGAGGCGACGCTCACCGTCACGCGTCTGCGGCAGCCGCTCGTACGATTGATCGTTGGTGCTGCCGCCGAAGGCATGGGACAAAGGGATGTCATCGCACCAAGCCAGTCGGCCTCCAATGGTCGCAGCAAATACTGCACATATAATTCCGGATGCTAAAGCCATTTCCAGGGCGGACATTGTGCCTACATTCGACATTGCGAGCCGACATTTTGATGAGACCATTATATCATCTCCACGATATTTATATTGCCATCGACAAGCCACCTGCGCATGGACGAATAGCCCTAGATGACTTCACGCCCTTCCACAGCCCATAAGGCACAACTTGAAAATGACCCGATTGCAGAAACGCCTTTATCCTCCTTCCACCGACGTGTAAGTTCATTGCTTTTACGCATCATTTGGGTTTTGGCGGGCTGGGAGGGGCTGGTGGAGTCCAGCCGATCGGATACCACAACGACGGGTCAATTGGCGGATTTTGTCCGCGAGCCAAATCTTCGATCCGCTGTCGCTGCGCATCATTTGTGTACCACGGTTGAGGTTCTCGTTTAAGGGTTCCCAAATAGAAATTCGCATTCGGATATTTCGTTGGTTTAGGAGCGAAAGTGACGTTACCAAGCTTTAAGGTTGTCGTCAAAAAGTCCTTTCCCGCGGTGTATGCGGCTCCGACACTCGCAAATGGACCGAGCACCTTCGCAGATTGCGCATCAACCAAATAGTATTGAGTGCCAGTTTGTATGAGGTTAAACATATGACCTTTAGGGCCTATTGGTTGTCCAGTTGCGTCGGTGCCGCTATTCCAATGGATGGAGAGGAGACTCAGAGTCACTCCGGAATCCTGTGTGAAATTGCGGCTGAGAAAGTTGTTCATTGCAATAGCGAAATCATCACAATCGAATCCGGGAACAGCGTCCTGAAATTCCGTTTTTAAGGTATCGGACTGATATGCCTTCGCAGCGGCCATTCTCTGCAGCCCTGATGCATCAGCCAGCTTCTTGAGTTCTGCGTTAAATGCGTCCTTTGGTAGATCGTTCGCCGCCAGTTGCGCTATCGATAGATTGGCCGCTGCCCCCAAGTTGCCGAGAAGTGGTGCGTCTGTTATGACTTCGTCCCTTGAAGCGTCGCCAGCTTTATCATTCGCGAGTTGTCGAGCACCTGCAGCCGCATCGACGACGGCGAGTGCATCCGCCGCCTTGGTGTTGGCGTCCGTTAGCGCCGCTGTTGATGCCGTCAGGATGGCTTGCTTCCCATCATTGAATTCGGCATCCGCCTCTGTCTGGATGGCCGGAGCCACTGTCAGCACGAACGTGTTGGCGTCGCCCGCGATGGTGTTGGTGACCTGGGTGGCGGCCGTCGTTCTGGTGTCGGCATTGGTCTTGGCGTGATCTGCCGTTTCGTTGCGATATGTCAGCCAGCCGTCGGAGACGTCGTGGTTCCATTGGTTTTGAGCGTCGATGTACGCCTTCGAGGCGGTGCCGCTGATCGTGGCCGTGGTGGCGGCGCAGGTGTAAGAGGCCGCGTTGTAGGCCGCCTGATAGGTGTCGTACGAGCTGCCACTGGAGCCGCCCCAGGTGGTCCAGGCGCTGGCGGCGGCATTGGCGATCGTCACCTGTGACTGCGTTTGGGCCTCGATGTCCCCCTTCCTGCGGGCGGCGTCCGCGTCGCCCATTGCCAGGCTGTACTGTTGCGCGAGGGGGTTGGTGGCGTGTGCGAAGGTGCTTCCCGCCGCCGCATCGGCACTCGATTGTGCCGCGAGCGCTCCGTCGATCGCTTGAGACAACGCCAGATTCGCGGCCGCGCCGGAGATGGCTTGAGTCTCGGCGAAACCATCCAACTGGATCTGGTAGGCGGTCTCGGCGGCGGTATCGGCCAGCAATTGAGTTTTCTCCGCAGCGTTGATGGCCAGGGCCTTGACGTCAGCCGCCGCCGCATCTTCCTCCTGCTGCGTGGCCTTGGCCGCATCGACCGCGTGGACGTACACATCTTGAGTTGCCGCGTCGTGGGTGGACAGAGTCTGCATCGCAGTGGCTTCGAGGAGGATTTCTGTCTCATAGGTACCGGCGACTGTTGTTTCGTAGGTCGCCAGTGCGGTCGCAACGTCGCCGGCACTCGCGCCGGGGACGTTGGCAACGGCATCATACGCCGCCTCGGCATTCGTGATCGCGGTGCTGAGCGCGAGTTTGCCGTCAGCGACCGTGGTGTCATAGTTCGCCTGTTCGAGCGCGAACGCCGACTGCC
>JANMLE010000311.1:0-2925 GCA_031372385.1 Planctomycetota bacterium
ACAAGAGCCGGAAAAAAGCGTCGGTGCATCTTCGTCGCTCGTCCCTCAGCCCTCGCCCCTTGCCGATCCGCAGCGGGTGCTGGCGGGCCGCGAGTTGCTCGGCGGCAAGGGCTTTTCGTGCGTGGCGTGTCACGCGGTGAAAGACTACACGCCGAAGGTGACGGCGCTCGGGACGCGCGGTTCGAACCTGCACCTGCTCGGCCAGCGGATGCGCGCCGACTACTACTTCCGCTGGACCCGCGCCCCGCTGCGGATCATGCCGGGGGTCGAGATGCCCAACTATCAGCGTCCGCACGAATTCATCCTGCCGGGCCAACTCGATCTCCAACTGACCGCGATCTGGGAGGCCCTCAACGATCCGAACCTCACGGCACCGACCAACCCCGCGGTCGTCGAGCAGTTGTTGGCAGTGCAACCCGGTGAACGTCCGCGCATCGTGCGTGACGTCTTCACGGTGCCCGGCGGCAAAGACGGCGAAACCGTCGCGCGCTCGTTCGCGATCGGCTTCGACAACGGCCACAGTCTGCTGTTCGATCTGGACACGGGCAGCGTCCGAGGCTGGACACTCGGCGACTTCGCCCGACAACGTTGCGAGGGCAAACGTTGGTATTGGGATCTCGCGGGAGTGCCGCTGGCGACGGGATTCGATGCGCGGCCGGATGTGTTTCTCGTCGACACGAAGACGAACGAGGTCATCGCGCCCGAGACGGGCTGGGCCGTCACCGCGCAATTGGAACGATATCAGGAGGTCGTGCGTTCCAAGCGATACCGTGCCAACACGCTGGACTACCGGTTGCGGTTCGAGAAGGACGGCATTCAGTACGACCTTTCCGTGTCTGAAATCTTCCTGCCGGATCGTGGACGCGGCGAAGTCGTAAGACGATTGGTGCCGTCTGGATTGGAGAAGACGTCCTGCTGGCCGTGGTTCCGGAACTCGACGCCGCAGAACATTCATGAGACCGCCGCGATCACGACGAATGCGGGTGACGATGATCGGCCTCGTGGAGCCCCCCCCAACTCGCGCCCGTTTGCTCGCCATTCCGCTTTCAGAGACGGGGGGCTGGTCCAGACCAATGAGCCGATACTCGAAGTCAAATACACCAGCTCGCTGAACCGAGTTGATTCATCGGCAATGAGTGCTGCCACGTCTCTCACCAGTCCAAGCGACCAGATCACATCCGTACCCGGATTCCGCGGTCGGCGTCTGCCGTTGCCGAGGTCGATCATGCCGACTGCGATGACCTTCGACGACTGGCGACGATTGGTATTCACGTCGCTGAAAGGGCAGGTCTTTCGAGTTGAGAATCTGGCAGGCAATGATGGCGCAGAGGAACTGACAACACTGGTCGAGGGACTGGCCGCGCCGTTCGGCGTGCTGTGGATTGAGGGAGACACGGGGAATCGTCCCTCTGGTTTGAGCAAGCTGCTCGTCGCACACAAGCCTGAACTGCTCAAGCTGACGCTGCGCTCCGATGGTTCGATTCACACACAGGAGGTTCTCGCCACTGGTTGGGGCTTGACCGACGACTACCACGACTGGACCTGCGGCATCGCAAAAGACTCGAAGGGGAACCTGTTCATCGGTCTGGCCAGCGACTACACGTTCAAGAACCGGCCGAAAGAAAAGTCGCGTTGGCGGGGCGACATCCTGCGGATCGATCCGGCGGGGAAGATCGAATCGATCGCGCGCGGTCTGCGCTATCCGACGGGGCTCGCCATCGACGACCAGGACCGGCTGTTCGTCACCGACCAGCAGGGCGTGCAAAACACGTTCAACGAGTTGAACTACATTCAGCCCGGACACCGCTACGGCGTGCCGAGTCGTCACGAACCGGAGCCGAACGCGCCGGCCGATCCTCCGACGGTGCAGATCCCGCATCCGTGGACGCGGAGTGTGAACGGGATTGTGTTCGTGCCGCGAAGGAGTCGAGAGTCGAGGGGCGAGAGTCAAGAGCCGGCCAAGAAGGAAACAACATTGCGTGATGCCCTGTTGGGCCCCGTCACTCGTCACTCGTCACTCGATTCCCTCGGCGGCCATTTCCTCGCGGCCGAGTACAACAACAACTCGATCATCCGCCTGAGCGTGCAGGAAGTTGATGGCACCGTGCAGGGGGCGGTCTATCCGTTTAGTCGGCCGACATCGGACGAGGCTCCTCTGTCGGCCACGCCCAACAGTGGCGGGACGCCGATCCCACGGGACTCGTCGAGTTTCATCGGTCCGATCTGCCTCGGCATCAGTCCGGCGGACGAGATCTACGTCGGCGGCTTTCAGGACGGAGGTTGGGCAGGCGGCCTCAACATGGGCGACATAGTGAAGCTGACGCCCGACGGCAATCTACCGAACGGCCTGCGCGAAATCCGGGCGACCCCGCGCGGCTTCGACGTTGAGTTCTTCCACCCCGTGGATGCAGAACGTGCCCGTCAATCGGGCCAGTACAAACTCTCGGGCTACACGCGCGTCTGGAAGGGGGACTATGCGACTCCCGACTCGAACAGGCACACCGGCGAGGTGCGGGCCGCGGCGTTGAGCCCTGACGGACGGACGGTGTCACTGGTCGTCGCGGGACTGAAGGCGGGCCATGTCTACGACGTGTCGGTGGGCGAGATCGGCACGGGCGACAACCCCACCATGTGGCCCGCGATCGGGCATTACACTCTGCACCGGATTCCTCGATATACTTCTCGCGGTCATGAGTGACACTTTTGGTCGAGCCGCCCCCGTTCGCAAGCGTTCTGGATACCCCGCTACCTCAGGGGCGCGGCTCGAACGGTAAATGAAGCGGTTCGGGCCGCGCGAGGTATAACCAGCAGGGAGATTTGGATGGGCACGTTCCGCATCTCGGCACGCATCGCGAATCCCGCACGACGGAAGCGGTCGGTCGTTGTCGACCAGATGGTGGTCGACACGGGCAGCGAGCTGACGTG
>JANMLE010000331.1:0-3939 GCA_031372385.1 Planctomycetota bacterium
ACCCCTGTTTGCTCGCTCGGTTGCTTACCGGCCGAGCAGCACGGCCAGGTACTTCTTGAGGTCTTCGTCCTCTTGGGCACTCCCCGTGATGCCGGTGAACGGGTTCTTGTCTTCGGAGTTCAGCAGGCTGAGCACGTTGAGGTACGCGGACCGTTCGCCGGCGAAGTCGCCGCGGGAGTGCGCGAGCCCCGCCTCGCGCAGCAGACGCTGGTACGGCTTCGTGGGGCCCTTGTCGTCGCCGATGAAATTCTTGACGATCGCCTCGCGGGCGGCGGCTTTGGAGGTCGACCGCTCGTCGAACGATTGCGGTTCCAGAAACAGCATGGCGATGGACGCGAGCAGGCTGAAGCCGAGCGCCCCGTAGACCAGCGCGGGGTTTCCCTGTGTCTTCCGCTTGCGTTTGTCGGTCTTCGGAGCCGACGCCTCTTGCAGCGCCAGTTCCGGCAGATGGCCGTCCTCACCCAGCCGGACCAGCGTTTCTCCCGGCCGGTCGGTGATGAACTTCGCGACCGCGCGGCCGGTGGTGCCGGCGGCATCGGCCTTCTTCGGCGCGGCGCGGCGCTTGGCCTTCACCGCGGCGACGGGCGGGGGCGAGTCCTCGGGGAGCTTGGTGTCGGGCGGCGCATCGGCAGGCGCGGCGGCATCCGCAGCGCCAGATTGAAACAGCATCGTCGTCTTGGACGTGACCTTGATCGTGGCGCGGGCGGGGAGCCAGACCCACTGGTCGGCGTTGAGCGAATTGCCATCGACGGCGATCGCGTTGTCGATCGGCGTGAAGATCGCAAACCGGCCGTTCCGGTTCGCCAGCGATGCCAGATGCTCAACCACCTGCGGATCGGTCAGCAAGACCTGGCTGTCGGGGCCGCTGCCGATGTGAATGAATTCGTCGGTCAGCGCAAACGACTGACCCCGGTCGGGCCCGGTGGTCACAGTGAGGCTGGCGGTACTGGTGGTCACAGACATGGAGGCGAAATCCAAAGTTCGAAAGTCAAGATTCCGATTCGTAGTTCTACGGTGACAGTGCCGTCGATTGAGACGAGTGCAAAGTGAGAAGTGATCAGTGCAAAGTGCAAAATGAAAGGCACTCTCACCCAACGGCGCGGCGGGCGCGACGACCACCGGACAACACATCCGGTAGCCTGTTTGTGATGAGAACGGTCATTGCCTCCCTACCACTTTGCACTTTGCACTGATCACTTCTCACTTTGCACTGAATCCTTCGGACCAATCCGTCACAGTCGAAGTCACCCCGACGGAAGAGTCGTCATCGCGGAGGCCGGGACTATACCGCTACTGCATGATATCCGTCGTCAAAAAGTTCAGCAGGAACGGTCCCAAGATCACCAGCACGGTCGAGGCCATGATCAGGATGCCGGGCAGCAGCATCAGGACGGCTGCTTCACCCGCCAGAGTCTCCGCCCGCTGGCTGCGCTTCAGACGCAGGACATCGGACTGGGTCCGGAAGATCTTGGCCAGCGGCGTGCCGAGTTGCTCGCCCTGAATGATCGAGCCGACGATGCTGGTGATCTCATCGTCGTGCAGGCGGTCGCGCATCGATTCCAGCGCCGCGATGCGGCCCTTGCCCATGTTCAGTTCGCCGAGCACCCGGCCGAATTCGACGCCGACCGGGTGTTCGCGAAATTCATCGACCGCCTCTTTCATCGCCTGCAAGAATGTCGAGCCCGCCTCCATCAGCAGCGTGACCAGGTCCAGCAGGAACGGCAGCCGCCGCTTGATCAGCACCAGCCGGTAGCGCGCGGAATTGCGCAGACGGCGGCGCAGCAGGTAGCCGGTCAGAACGGTGAACAGCAGGGCCAGCACGAATCCCGCCGGACCCATGATCTGCACACAGGCATAAACGTAGGCGGGCATCATCAGCAGCGCCTGCAATTCGATCAGCGCGAGGTATTCGGCCGCCGTCCAAAACCGGGGCAGACCCGCCGCCTGGATCTCCCGGCCGATTTCCGGCAACTGCTCGGCGAACGCCCCGCGGTTGAAGCGGGCGAACGATTGCACGACCGGCTGCAGCGTCCGATAGAACACGCTGATCCGCCGCAATTCGTTGATCCGGTTGACGTCGTACCGCCACTCGGTGTCCTGCGTCAGGTCTTCGGTGGATAGCGTCTTCCAGATCGTCCACGTGAACAGAAAACCGGCGGCTCCGAACATCAACGAAATGATCGCGGGCGGCAGCGGGTCCGACATCAGCGTCGAGGCGGCGAGCGTCGTCAGATTCATGGTCACCAGATTCACATTCACCACGAAAGCTCCTTCAGAGTCAGGCGGCGGGATTGTAAGCGGATTGTCCGAGCCGACGAAAGCGACGACGGTTGCCGGTGTCCGAGCTCGGCGCGGGCGGGATGCTTCGGTCGATTCCCCGCGACGCCGTTTCGGATCGCGGTCAATCTTCCGGCAATCTGTCCTTTCGCCTACAGTCCCGTTCCACGTGATCGCCCATTTCTTCCGCCACGCGGTCGCCACCGTCGGGGCTGGTCTCCTGTCGAGCTTCGTCACAAGGATGTGATGCGATGTTCGGTTCCGTTGTCTGGCTGGTCTGTTTTTTCTGCGCCGATCCGGCCGACGCTCGGTCGCCGGTGACGACCGCCGTTGCGAAGGTCGTTGCGAAGGGGCTGCACCATTCGCACGCTGCGGAACCGCGCGCCGTGATCGGGGATGTCGACAGCATTCTGGACTGCTGGGAATGGGCCTCGAAGCAGCACGAAGTTCCGTCGCGGTCGCAGCGTGAGAATCTGCGCCTGTCCGTCTCCACGAGCCTGAACGGCCACGCGGCGGTCGCGGTCGAACAACTCACCGGAGCGGTCGTTGCCAGCCGGCTCAGGGAACAGTTTGAGTGGCGGCTCATCGAGCAGGCGGGCACGCAGCTTTGTGTGGAGGCTGTCCCCAGGGATGAGACCGAGCGATTGTTCTTTCGATCGATCCGGGTCCGGCTGAACCCATCGAGTTGGCGGATCGAGAAACTGCAGGCCATCGATCGCAAAGGAGTGGAGCGGACCGACTGGCTCGCCGAGCCGGTCATCGCCACGGCCTCGTACGTTGCGACGGCGACCGCGGTTGACGACGTCATTCCGCCGTCGCCGAAGTTGCTGGACGGTGAAGTCGGTTTCTCAAGGATGAATGACGATCAGCCCGTGACAAGCCTGTTCACCCGGTTCGTACCGCTGAACGGGGTCGATGAACATGTCCCCACGGAACCGTCGCCGGTCACGCCGGAACTCGCGAAGATCCTCGACAAATGGGAAGCCACGTTGCTTGAGATCAAGACCGCGAAAGTGAAGTTCCAGCACACGGTCTACAACAAGGTCTTTGAAACCGAGATGCGAAGTAACGGAGAACTGTTCTACGTCGCACCGGACAAATTCGGTGTCGTGCTGCGGCCTGACAGGATTCCCGGTAATCAGCGGGGAAAACCGCCGGCCAGGGGTTCACGCATCGGCACCAGCGGACACCCGTTTCGGCTCGAAGAAAGCCGCGCTGAGTCATGGTTCCTGACCCAAAATGAACTGGTGTTTTGTGACGACGAAAACAAGACATTCGAGTGTTTTCAGATCCCGCGGAAAGACGTCACGACACCACTCAATTTGTGGGATTCCACCCACGGTCGATTGATGCGGCAGCCTTTTCTGTTCGGCAACAACGCCGATGGCATGCGCTCCAAATGGACGTTCAAGCTCTCTCGCGTGTCGAAAGACTCGGTGCTTCTCGTCGCGACACCACGGGAAGTCGGCTTGAAGCGGTTCGTGAGCGAGTGCTGGATTTTCGTGAGCACAAACACATGGCAAACATCGGCCGTGAAATACTTCGATTCGGTGGGAACTCTTGAGTCCGTCTACTACATCACGGACCGCGAGATCAATGTGGCGTTACCACAAAACGGTTTTGGTTCCGATCTGAAGGCTCGCGGTTACAAGTTGGTGATTG
>JANMLE010000369.1:0-1762 GCA_031372385.1 Planctomycetota bacterium
CGGTCCCGGATTCGGCCGCGTTCCGGGACGTCGCCGGTTTGATGAATGAGCTCGCGGATCGGATGGAAGAGACGCATGTGAGTCGGACGGGAGAGACAGGGCCATGACCACGGAACTCGCTCAGCTTGAACTGCTCGCGCACATCGACGAACTGGTGTCGCAGTTGTCCGCGTGGTCGGAAGAGCCGTCCGCCTGGATGACCGTGCGGCACGGCAAGTCGCTGGTCCGCCGGCTGCTGCAACGGATCGAACCGCTCCGGGCGCGGGTCGAGGCGCCGCTGGTGGTGGCCACCTTCGGCGGGACCGGAGTCGGCAAGAGTTCGCTGGTGAATGCCCTCATCGGCGAAGACGTTTCGGCCGCCGGACGGCAGCGCCCGACCACGACCAATCCCATCGTCCTCGCTCATCCGCAGACGAACTTGGCGGACTACGATCTGCCGCTGGGTGATTTGAAAGTGGTAACCCGCGACGTCCCGCTGTTGCGGGACATCGTGCTGATCGACTGTCCTGATCCGGACACAACCGAAGGGGAGACCGCCGAGAGCAACCTCGCGCGGCTGCACCGGCTGTTGCCGTATTGTGACGTGCTGCTCTACGTCAGCACGCAACAGAAGTATCGGGCGGCCAAGGTCATTGATGAGTTGTTGCAGGCGGCGAGCGGTTGCCGGCTGGTGTTCGTGCAGACGCACGCGGATCTCGACGAGGACATCCGCGACGACTGGCGACAGCAGCTCAGCGCGAAGTATTCGGTCGCGGATTTGTTCTTCGTCGACTCGCGCCGCGCAATGCAGGAGCAGCAGTCCGGAGTCCGGCCGACGGGCGAGTTCGGCCGGCTGATCGATCTGCTGTTCCGTGAGTTGTCGGCCGCGCAGCGGGTGCGCATCCGCCGGGCCAATCTGCTGGGTTTGGTCCACGAAGTCGTGCAGCGGGCCGGCGAATCGCTGGCAGAGAACACGGCGTCGGTCGCGCAATTGGAGCACGCCCTGGCGCAGCAACGGCATCGCGCCACCGAGCGCATGTCGGCGCGGTTGCAGGACGAACTGCTCGTCAGTCGCGGCTTGTGGGAACAGCGGCTGCTCGGACAGATCACCCAGTTGTGGGGCTACAGTCCGTTCGCCTCGGTGCTTCGCCTGTGGCACAGTCAGGCCTCGCTGCTGGCGTCGTTCACGCTGATGCGAGCGAAGTCGACGGCGCAGATGGCGCTGGTGGGTCTGGTCCACGGCTCGCGCTGGTTGACGTCCCGCTCGCAGGCGAGCGAAGCGGATCGAAGGTTGGAGGGTCTCGCGTCACTCGGGCTGAGCGACGCCGAACTCCGCGAGGCGCAACTGATCATCGCCGGTCATGTCCATGCGGCGAAGCTCGATCGGCCGATGCTGGCCGACCAGTCGTTCGACCGGCTCCGTCAGGCCGCGGCCAGTGTGCAGGACGAATTTCTGACCGACGCCGCGCGGCGCATTGATGACCTGATCCTCGACACCGCCAAGCGGCATTCGCACTGGTTGACGCGGTCACGCTACGAGTTGACGTTTGCCATCCTGCCGGGCTTTCTCTTGTACCGGGTGGGCCGGAACTTCTTCTACGACAGTTACTGGCTGGAAAAGCCGCATCTGGACGCCAACTTCTACATCCCCGCCGCGCTGTTCCTGCTGCTGTGGGCGGGGATGTTCGTGATCTCCTTCACGTCGCGGTTGCGAAGCGGCCTGACGCGGCGCGTGCAGGAACTCGCCCGCGAACTCGCCGCAGCGAAGATGGGTGCCGGCCTG
>JANMLE010000371.1:0-4114 GCA_031372385.1 Planctomycetota bacterium
GAAAGTTGGGGTCGGTCAGTCGCACGGACAATTGATGCAGGCCCTGTTCGCCGAGCTCATGCAGGCGGGGGTCTCGCAACAGCACCAGTTGCGAGCCCAGATGCTTGGGCAGCACTTGGTTCGTCAAACTGTGCCGCACCAATCGCCGGGCCATGTCGAATTCACGGACCGCCGTCCGTCCCCAGTTGATGACCTCGGTGGCGAGCACGCTGCCCACGCGAAGCTCTTCACACACGGCCGCCATTACGAAGTTGACGCCGGCACTGTCGACTTCGGTCAGTTCCGTCAGGTTGCCAATTCCCATCATCAGCTCAGCGTTGGGGTGCCGTCGCCGGGTTTCCTGATACCGCGCGAGCGACGCGGCGAATCCAAACCCGATCGGCTCCAAGATTGGATCGAGCCGGTAGGGCTGACGCTGCGATTCGAGCAATTCGATCGTTGCGTTCCATGAATCCAAGTCGCGCGGATCATCGGGAATGACCACCAGTTCGACGGGCAATTGCGACGCCCAGTCGCGGTTGGTGTGATTGCAACTCAGGACCAGTTCGGCACCCGCTGCCACCGCGTCCTCAACTTCGGGCTGATTGAAACTGTCGACCGAGACGTGAAACCCTTCGCAGATCAACCGCCGCACCGTATCGCCGATTCCCGCCCAGGTTTCGCCCGGCACGCAACCGAGATCGATCACATTGGCTCCCGACTGTCGATACCAGTCGGCTTGGCGAAGCAGAGCGTCCCACGTCAAATGCGGCGCGTGATTGATCTCGGCCAGGATCTCGATCGAGTATTGATCCAGCGTCGGCAACGGACGTCCCTCCTGCCCGAAGAACTCGGGCAAGTCGAACAGATCCTTCGGGCCACGCTCGAAGGGGATTCCAAAGTGCGCCGTGAGCGATTCGATGTCACCGCCGCACCAACCGGGAACGATCGCCCGCTGAAACCCTGCGGAAACTTGCAGCTTGCGCCGAACCCAATCCGCCCGCATCAGGGCCGCGACCGAGATGCCAAGCACTGCGACGTCGTATTCGAAGCCGAGGCGTTCCGCCAACGGTTCCAGCACCTGCCGCAGCGAAGGCTCGGCAAGGCGACCGGTCACGAAGAGGATGCGTTCGCTGGACATGCCGGCTCCGTCAGTTACCGCACCGCGCCGCCGTTGCAGTTGATCACCTGCCCCGTGATGTACGACGCATCGTCGCTGGCGAGAAATCGGGCCAGCCGGGCCACGTCTTCCGGAAGCCCCCATCGCCGGAGTGGTGTCTCACGTCGGACACGTTCCTGCCAGACCTCGCTGGCCGTTTCACCCCACGCCGTCTTGATCCAGCCCGGTGCGATGCAGTTGACTCGAACTGCCGGAGCGAGGCTGAGCGCCAGCGACCGGCTGAAGCCCATGATGGCGTTCTTCGCCGCTGAAAAGAGCTCGCCGCTGTCACCTTCCATCCCGCGATCCGACTGATCCCATCCGATGTTCAGGATGGAACCTCCGCGGTCGGCGACCATCCGGCTTCCCGCGGACTTGGCCAAAAGCATTCCGGCCCGCACATCGACATCCAGCAGACGCTGGAGTTTTTCAGCGTAGTTGGCATGGGCAACTTCCCCGGTGAGCAAGTCCACCCCGGCGTTGCCAACCCAAATATCGAGACCGTTCCAGACCGAGAACGCCCGATCGACGAACGCATCCAGTTGATCGGCTTCCGAAAAATCCGCCGCCAATGTGATGCTGCGTTGACCAATTCGGCGGACTTCGGCGGCAACGTGGTCGGCCTCTTCCGACGAGTTTGCGAAATGAATGATGACATCCGCTCCGGCCCTGGCGAACTCCAAAGCCATCGCGCGGCCGATGCCACTCGACCCGCCTGTCACCAAAGCACGTCTGCCTGTCAAATCTCCAAATCCAGACACATCAACATCCCCTGTGTTGGGCACAATATCCTTCACGCCATCCATCACACCGGACTGGTCGTCGCCGAGTCGCGGTCGGCGTGGCGAACGATCATCGGCCGTGGCCCCGCGAGTTGCGGAACTCCCCGTCATCGGCTGAAGTTCCACCAAAAAGACGATGTTCCTTCGACCACTTTGCCAAGCCGACTTCGGTGACTTTTTCGCAACCTGCCTGGGAAAATAATCGGAACCCGATTCATTAAAACAACTTGCAACCACAATTAAAATGGCATGAATTCAAACATACTTCGTTGACTCGCGCACTTTTCGAGACAATAATACGGCCGACTTTTCCAGTCAGGTACGCTCCGGGGGACACAACCCGCCGGAAGTTTGAAATGAGCATTCACATCGTCGAAGTTCTTGCAAACGCTTCCAAATTCTCGTCCTCTGGGAAGCAAACCTGTCACCGCCACGTCCCAATGGCATGAGACACGCTCTGTCTCCGGCCTGAATGACAGCCCCAACATCCCCTGTTTCGCTGTGTGTTCGGCTCATCCCACGATCACTGCGCGTTTCCGGCGCGCATCTGATTCCCGGTGGGCCGGTGGCGAAAGCCAATAAAGGATTGCTCCGTTGTCCGATCCAAGCAAGGATCCCGATCGAGTTCCGGAATTCCAGACTCGGTCACTATCAGAGAGTGAGAAAAACGAAATGATCTCGACCATTGAAGCGCCGTACTCCGAACGGACCAGCGCTCCGTTTCCCGAATTGTCCGAGCAGTTGGAAAAAGACTTGGTACAGGTCTTCAAGCTGCTCGCCGATGAAACACGGCTGAAGATTCTGATGTATCTGCTTCGCGAAGGCGAATTGCACGTCAGTGCCTTGTGCGACAAACTGGGCCAGAGCCAGCCTGCCGTCAGCCACCATCTCGCGTTGCTCCGCGTGGCCGGTATCATCGAACCCCGACGGGACGGCAAGCACAACTTCTACTCCGTTCGGGAAAAGCATTTCCACCAGTTGGTCGGGGAATTGTTCTCCACGATCAGTGATCCCCATCGCGATGAGTTCCGCTTCAAGAATTTCGTCGTGACCAAGGACGAGTAAGGTTGCCGGCAGGTAATGATCTACCCGTAGGACGGATTTCCAATCCGTCCAATGTTGACGGACGGATTGGAAATCCGTCCTACGACAATGGTAGTTGATTTCCTGCGGACGGCCTAAGTTTCGCGGCCGGCTCGACCCAGCGCGTCGAGCCACGAGTACCATGCATCAGAGACCGCTTCCACCAAGAGGCGGTCTCTTCTTTTTGAGTGCCAGTTTTGTTACAAGGCTGTGGTTTTCGACCGATGTCCGCCGGGCCAATTTGAACGCACTTTCCACAGGGTTTGCCATGCCTCAACCTGCAAAACTTGCTCTCGCCGATGGAACAATTTACACGGGAATCGGCTTTGGTGCGTCGGGCGAGGTGTTCGGCGAAGTCTGCTTCAACACCAGCATGACCGGCTACCAGGAAATCCTGACCGACCCGTCGTACTGCGGCCAGATCGTCACGATGACCTACCCGCTGATCGGAAACTACGGCGTCAACCCGGAGGACATCGAGAGCGGCGGGCTGTCGATCCGCGGATTCGTCATCCGCGAGTTGTGCCGTCAACCGAGCAACTTCCGTTCGACCATGTCGCTCGATGATTATCTTCGCGAAGCCAATGTGATCGGGATCGAAGGGATCGACACCCGGGCCTTGGTCCGTCGGCTGAGAACCCGCGGTGCGATGACGGGTGTGCTGTCGACCACGGATCTCGACGATGCTTCGCTCGTTCGGAAGGCACAAACCAGTCCGGATCTGATCGGCCGTGACCTGGTGCTGGAAGTGATGCCGGCCCAGCCGTTCGAGTGGACTGAAGGACTGTCTCCGCTCACGCACCACTCGATCATCCCCACCGTTCCGCAGGCCATCGATTTGCACGTCGTGGCAATCGACTATGGCATGAAGTGGAACATCCTGCGGCACCTGCACGACCTGGGTTGCCGAGTCACCGTGGTCCCCGGAACTGCGACGGCCGAGGAAGTCATGGCGTACAAACCCGACGGCGTTTTCCTCTCCAACGGACCCGGCGACCCGCGGCCGTTGAACTATGCCATCGAAACGATCCGCGGCCTGCTCGGAAAAGTTCCCGTCTTCGGCATCTGCCTTGGGCACCAGTTGATGGGCCTAGCCTGCGGGGCCGAGATT
>JANMLE010000426.1:0-7199 GCA_031372385.1 Planctomycetota bacterium
GCCCGCGGGGGTTCTCCGACAATTTTTTTTGCGGGGGGGTAATGGGCCCTGTTACACCCGGCCCGGGGGGGGGGGGGGGGCCAAACCTTAACCCCCGCCCCCCCCCCCCCGGGACGGCTCGGGATCACCGGTCAATCTCAACCTCGCATGACATGAACAACATCCGCCAAAAAACAGATCCCCGCGCGACCGGTTGTCGCGCGGGGATCTTTCATTTCAACGCAGTCAGACCACTCGGCCACCGGTCACTTCGCGGCTTCGGCGAGTGACTTAATCTTCACGTTGCGGAACAAGACCGCATCACCGTGGCCCGCGAAGCCGAAGAAGCCCTTCGTCCGTTCCTTGCCGGGATGCAGCGAGTTCGCCATGTACTCGGTGATCTTGCTCAGATCCGTGTCGAGGATCACGTTGCCGTTCAGTTCCACCTTGATCGTGGACCCGACCACGGTCACTTCCTGATAGTTCCATTCCCCGGTCGGCCGCTGATAGCCGCGCGCGGCGGCGGCCATGCCATACGCCGATCCGTGGTACTGGCGCTTGTCGAGCGACTTGTATTGCGGGGCTTCATTGTCCAGCACCTGCAATTCGCACATTCCGACGTAGGCCGTGTCCCCCTGACCGGGATACCGGATCGCCAGCCCGTTGTTTCCACCGGGGGGCACCTTGAATTCGAGACCCACGACAAAGTCCGAGTACTCGTCCTTCGTGTGCAGGACGCCCCCCTTGCCGGGCTTGCAGCGGATCGCCCCGTCCGCGACTTCGTAGTTGTCGACGGCTCCCGCCCAGCCCGTCAGATCAGTACCGTTGAACAGCGCCGCGAGACTCTCCTTCGCCACGCGCTTCTGCAACAGGGCATTGGCTTCTTCAGTCGGGATTTCCCGCAGGAAGACGTTCTTCCAGCGGATCTCGCCACCGTGCGTCTGCAACTGGATCGGCCCTTTCGGAATGAGCGGCTGAGCCCGGTCGTAGTAGTTTTCGAGGATCGCGTTGTCGACCACGAGCTTGTCATTCAGAGTGATCGTCGTCCGCGCGCCGACTTGAATGATGTGGAACCGGTTCCATTCACCAAACGGCTTGTCGGCCAGGACCAGCGGATCCTTGCCCGGCTTACCGGCGCTGTTGTTCCACAGGCCGCCCGATCCCTTGTTCCCGCCGATGCCAAACTTCGAAGGGTCTGTCGAGTCCCAAATCTGGACCTGCGGCGTTCCCTTCAGATAGATCCCGCTGTCGGCCTTGGGGACGGTCTTGTAATCGATCCACAGTTCGTAGTCGCCATAGTTCTTGTCGGTCGTCAGGTAGAGTCCATTGCCATCGTTGACCAGATCGGCACCCTGGATCGACCAGTGCTTGTTGATGTCCTCCAGGCTCTTCTCGCGCGCGGCCTGTTGCTCTTCAGCAGACATCGCCTGAAACTTCCGCGGATCCTTGGTGTCGTAACCCCACCACCCCTTCAAATCCTTGGCGTTGAACAGCGCCACGAATCCCGCGGGCGGTTCGTTGTCAGCACCCTGTGAAACCCCTGCCAGCCCCAGAGCCAGCAGACCGACCAGACAGAATTTGAGACGGATCATCATCGGCGATACTCCTTCAGACTCAGGGATGCGGGACATGCGAAGCCAATTCGCAACTCTTCAAGCGGGCCGCATCATATCGGTGCCCACGGATGGACACCAGAAACCCAGCGCGGCTCCACTTCGTTCAGCCGCAACCAAAGGGGAAGAAGATACACCAAGTCGTGGTCTGGCACAGGACCAAGGAAAGCCCAGAGGGAACCACGGAAGCCACGGAAGGACACGGAACAAACAGCCGCCGGGTGGGCTGCAATCCACCGGCTCAGCGTCGGTCACTTCATTCTTCCTCTTTCTGCCACATTGTTCCGTGCTTTTCCGTGCCTTCCGTGGTTCCTGTCCTTCGGCCCTGGCATTTCAACCTCGTCAAGAATTTGCGCGCCCTGCGAAGAAACCAAACGTCAGTAGTACGGGGAACACGGACTTGCCTGCAAACGGACGCGAAGAAAGTGCCAATGGTCCGGTATCAAGTCACACGTGATCGGCCAGTTATCAATAATCGGAGGTCAGTTTCACGGAGCGTGTGGCAGAGTTGCTCCGCAATTCAGTGCCGAGTCGCGGAGCGACTTGGCCACCCGTCATTTCCCCGCGTCCGGGTCTTCGGCGGGAGAGACGCGCCAAGTTCCGTCACCACCCAGCTCCAAGACATGTTTGTGGTACTGGCGGATGTTGAGGCGGTGACTGACGCTGACGAGCGTCGTCCCGGACGCATGCAGCAACTGATACAACGCCTCTTCGTTCTTCGAATCCAACGCGCTGGTGGCTTCGTCCAGGATGACATAGCGGGGCTTGGCGAGCAGCACGCGGGCAAACGCCACGCGCTGCTGTTCTCCCAGCGACAGGATCTTGCCCCAGTCGGCCTCGACTTCCAGGCCGCCAAACCGTTCGCCCAAATCGGCGAGATTGACCGTCTTGAGAACCTCGTTCAGTTCGTCCTCGGTCACGTTCTGCTTGTCGCTCGGATAGAGCAACTGACTGCGCAGCGTGCCGATGATCATGTAGGGGCGCTGCGGCAGGAAGAACATGTTCTGGAGGGGCGGGCGGACGATCGTGCCGCTCCCCGCATCCCACAGGCCGGCCACTGCGCGCAGCAGGGAACTCTTGCCGCCGCCGCTGGCCCCGATGATCAACAGCCCCTCCCCTGGCTTGATCTCCAGCGACAGATCGACGACCAGCGTCCGTTTGTAGTCGGGTGTTTGCAGGCTGAGCTGTTCGATCGCCAGGCGGTCTTCCTCGACGGTCTTGATGATGTCCCGGTCCTTCGACGGTTCCCGCGCCGACACTTCCAGCGACTTCGAGAACTTGTCCAACCGGCTCACCCCGGCGGCGAAGCGGCTGAGCGTGTCGAAGTTGTTTACGATGACGGTCAGCGCCGAGAAGATCACCGCGAAGGCACCGGCGGCTTGAACAACCCGCCCGACTTCGAGCGCGCCGGACAAAACCTGCGGCGCGAGGATGATCCCCGGCATGATCAGCGTGACGGAGCTGTACGAGTACTGGAACAGGTTCAGGAACCACTGCCAGTTGATGATCTTGTTGAAGTTCTCATACGCCTCACCGAACCGGCGTTTGATGTTTTGAGACTCGGGCTCTTCGCCGCGATAGAAGGCGATGGACTCGGCGTTCTCCCGCACGCGCACCAGGCTGAACCGAAAATCGGCCTCGCGCCGCAACTGAAACAGGTTGAGCGCGACCAATGACCGGCCGAACACGAGACTCGTGACCAGCGTGCCCACGGTCGCGTAGATCACCAGGAACAGGACCAGTGTCTTTGAGATCGACCACAGCACGCCGCTGAAGGCGACCAACTGCAGGGCCGTTTCCACGAAGAGCAGCAGGTAGAAAATCGACCGGACCGTGTAGGTGTTGATGTCTTCCGCAATGCGCTGGTCGGGGTTGTCGATGTCGGCATTGAACGCCAGCTTGTAGAACGCGGTGTTGCGGAAGTAGGTGTCCAGGAAGTTGTGAGTCAGCCAGCGCCGCCAGTAATTGACGAGCTTGTCCCGGACGAAGTAGTAGAAGACGTAGAACGGAGCGGCGACGACGATCAGGCCGATCGTCTTGTAGATGGAGATCCAGTACCGGCCTGAATTTTGGGAGGCGAGCGCGGAGGTGAACTCGCCCGACTGCTCGTTCAGAAAGACGGCGAATGCGGTGTTCCCCAGCAACAGCGCGACCAGCAGTGCCAACAGACCCCGCGCGATCCATTTTTCTTCGGAGAACCAATACGGTTTGGCCATCGCCGCAAATCGTGGCAGCCGCCGCAGCCTCAATCGGAATCTGAACATGATGCATCCTTCCGGTCCCCGTGGGCTTCTCCAGGAAGTCGGGGTGTATAAGGGTTCGGTACTTCACCGCTCTGTATGGGCCGCTGCCAGGCCCTGGTGACTTCGTGCGGCGCGAGTCACCGCTTCGGCATAAGGTGCGGGGACAATCCCGGATCCAAATTGGATCGCATGCGCCTTCGTCAGTTCGGCCCCAAACAGAAAAATTTGGGCAGTGTAATAGTTCCACAGCAGCAGCACCACAAACGAAGCCGCTGCACCATAGACCGATGTCGTCGCGGTCTGGCCCAGGTACAGACCGATAAGCGATTTCCCCACCGTAAAGAGCACCGACGTGACCGCGGCGCCGAACCACACGTCGCGCCAGGCGATCTCCGCGTCCGGCAGGAGTCGATAGATCATGGCGAAGAGCCCCATGATGACACCGAACGAGACAATCCACTGAATGGCGTGGGGGATGAGACTGCTTTGCGCCCCCTCGAACAGCCCGCTCATGGCTGACATCGCAGCACTCACGACCAGCGACACGAGCAACAGAAAGGCGGACCCCAGCACCAGCGAGAATGAGAGGATTCGGCCCCGCATGATGACCCACAGGCCGCGGCCCGGTTTCGGTTCCACTTTCCAAATGGTGTTCAAGGCATCCTGAAGTTCAACGAAGAGACCCACGGCGCCGAACAGCAAAATGAGTCCGCCGACAATACTGGCGAGAGTTCCCGCGCCGGGTTGACCGGCGGCCGCGACCAGCGACTGCAGTGCGTCGGCCCCCTCATTGCCGACCAGCGAGCGCATCTCACCCAGCAGTCGGCCTTCCGCCGCTTTGCGTCCAAAGATGAGCCCCGCGATCGCGACGACGATGACGAGCAACGGGGCCAGCGCAAACGTGGTATAGAACGCCAGCGCCGCCCCCAAACGCGGGACTCTGTCCGCCAGGGACTCACTTCCGGCTTCCTTCACGAGAGCCCACATGCCTTGGATCGTCATGGTGTCCCTCGCGAACTTCGCTTCCGAGGCTGGGCCGGCGACACAACTCGCGGCCGCTTCCGGCGCCGCATTCGGAATCTAAACATGATGCCGTTCCTCAGCCGGTGATTGTTTCGTAGCGGGCTATGATGACACTGACGTTGTCCGGGCCGCCCTGTTCGAGCGCCTGCGCGACCAAGCGTTCGCAGGCGGCCTGTGGGTCGGACTCGGCTTTCAGGGTGGCCGCGATTTGTTCGTCCGGCACGCAGTTTGTCAGGCCATCGGTCGCGACCAGCACGACGTCCTCCGCTTCGAGCGTGGTCTTGTGGACTTCCGCCCAGACACCCGGCGTGGGACCACCGATCGCGTTGGTGATCATGTGACCATGAATGATCCGCTCCCGATCGGTCGGCGGGATCAAGCCCCGTCGGACCATGTCCTGGGCCAGCGTGTGATCGGTCGTCAACTGGTTCAGCCGTCCGTGGCGGAACAGGTAGCACCGGCTGTCTCCGGCGTTGGCCACGAACAAGTTGGCACCCAGGCTGTAGGCGAGTGTCAGCGTCGTACCCATTCCCTCAAGTTCGGGATGCTGTTCGATCTCGCGAAAGATCCTGGCATCGGCCTGCCGCAGCGCGTCTTGAAACTCGGCCATCACGTTTTCCTTTTCCACCCCCTTGAGCTGAAAGAACCATTTGAGTGTGTTGACCAGGAACTCTTCGATCGACTTCACCGCCAGGGCGCTGGCCTCTTTGCCCGCGGCCGATCCGCCGATCCCGTCGGCGACCAGGAAGATATGCCCCTGGTCATCGGCGTGGGGGGCCTGTGCGGGTGGCAGGCTGGACTGCTGAATTCCCAGAGCCTTGGTCAGGACGGCGACGAGAAACTGGTCTTCGTTCGACTCCCGCACCCGCCCGCGATCGGTCATGCCGAAGCTTCGCACACGGAGCGGGCGGGGCTTGGGCGGGGGGTCGGGAACACTGGGCGAACGCAGGTTGATTTCGGGATCGGTCGGGGGTCGTGGCATGGTGTCGTACTCCCTGAGTCTTGTGAAAATGCGTAGCTCGGACGCCTCGTCCGGGCAAATCTTAACTGGAACACCACGGACGAGGCGTCCTTGCTACTTCTGCTGTGACAGATCACTGATTGGGGTTCCTGTCCAAGGGGTCGGGAGTCTACCCGTAGGACGGATTTCCAATCCGTCCGGCGTTGACGGACGGATTGGAAACCGTCCTACGTCATTGGTGGTCAATTTCCTGCGGACTGCCTAGACGTCCGGTCTGCCGGTGTCCTGCCAGCCTTGTTCGAGGTCGCGCCGCGCGCGGCGCGCCAGTTCGGCGTAACGGATTCGGATCTGGGCGAAGTCTTGTTCGTTCAATTCCTCAACGTCCAAAAGTGCGTTGTGCGCGCCCTCCATGCACCGGATCAGCTCGTCCAGTTTCAAGTGGATCGCCTCGCTGTCGCGGTTCTGCGTGTTCTGAATCAGGAACACCATCAGGAACGTGATGATCGTCGTGCTGGTGTTGATGACGAGCTGCCACGTGTCGCTGAAATGGAATGTCGGGCCCAGCACGGCCCAGGCCAGAATCGTGGCCAGCGCGATCGCGAACGAGCGGGGATGTCCCGCCGCGCGGGAGGTCCGCTTCGCAAACCGGCCAAAGTAGGTGGTGTTGTGGACAACCGTGTTTGTTGGCATTGGCATTGGATTCCCATTCACCGCTGTGATCCGTCAAAAGGGGAAGGCCGTCGTGCGACGGAATCGGTCTCCCCATCGGCCTGCCCGGCGTGCGGCCCGTTCATTCCCGATCCCGCGCTGGTGAGCTGCGCCGGATCTGCGGACGCGGGTGCTGTCTGCGGCGCGCGCCTCAGCAACAGGAACCGCGACTCCAACAACTGGCGCGTTTCCAACAGGGTCGTCGTGACAAAACTGGCACCGGCTTGGACGAGCCGTTCCCGGTCGATCTTGCTGTTCCGCTGCGAACCCCAGCGCCCCACGATGATCTCGATGTCGGGCGAGGCGTCTCGCATCCGCTTGCACAGATAGCGGGCTGGTGCCAGTCCACCCGGCGGGAGTGACGCAATGCAGACGATGGCGGGCGGATCCGCGGCGATGCGGGCCGCCAGTTCGGACGTCAGCGTTTCCAACGCCGTCTCTTCCAAGTCCCAGTGGGCTGGGTCGAGCAGTTGCCGCAGCATCTCCAGTCCCTCGCAATCGGTGTCATCCTTGGCGGGACAGCCGAGAATCCGGGCGGGCTTGATCGCCGCCGGAGAGATCGCGCGTTCGTCATCCGGCGCGAGATCCAGCGGTTCCTTCATGGATGCCGATTCCGTTTGAAAAAACTCACCGGTCACCCGCAGGGTTTGTCGCATTCCCGCCAGGACCAAC
>JANMLE010000428.1:0-1172 GCA_031372385.1 Planctomycetota bacterium
CAGGCCGGAGAACAGCGTCAGCGGGCCGGTGCAGTCGTGCATCAGGGTCGGGACGTTGAAGGCTTGGGACAACTCGGCGGCGCGGCGGGTTTCGCTGATGCCGCCGACCCAGGTGGGGTCGATCATCGTGTAGTCCGCCGCCCGTTGCTGCAGCACCTGGCGGTATTCCTCACGGCTGACGAGCATCTCGCTGACGGCGATCGGCACACCGGCCCGGTCGCGGAAATCGGCGATCGCTGCGACGCTGTCCGGGCGGATCACGTCTTCCAGCCAGAGCGGCTTGATGTCCCGCATCACCTCGGCAATCCGCAGCGCTGCGGGCAGGGTGAAGAAGCCGTGGCCGTCGAGCATAAGTTCCATTTTCAATCCGACCCGCTCGCGGATCTCGTGCATCGGACGCAGCGCCTGTTGCAGGTCGGGCCAGGCGACGCGGTGGCCGCCGGAGACTTTGTAGACCTGATCGAGCGACCAGAGCTTCATCGCGGTGTAGCCTTCGGCCAACAGTTCTTCGGCCAGATCGCCGGCGTGGAAGACGCTGTTGTAGTTGTCTTCCAGCGGACCCGGCTGGCCGAGATCACCGTGCCCCGGCCAACCCTGGGCATCGGGGGCGTCCTTCGGTCGGCGTCCATACGTTGGTCCGCCGCAACTGTTGTAGACCGGGATGGCGTCTCGCACGGGACCACCCAGCAGCTTCCAAATCGGTTGCCGGGTCAACTGGCCGAGAATGTCCCACAGCGCCACGTCGATGGCCGAGATCGCCCGCAGTTCGCAGCCGCGTACGCCGAACGCGGTGCCTCGTTCGTACAGAAACCGCCAGTGGCTTTCGATCGCGGTGGCGTCGGCCCCCAGCAGCCGTCGCGACATCCAATCCTGCAGCGTCGCGGCGACGGCGTGCGGAATGTAGTAGGTCTCACCGTGCCCGATAACGGTCTCGCCGTCGACGGTGCCGGCGTCGGTGTGAATCCGCAGCAGCATCAGCCCGGCCATGATGTCATGCGGGATCAGGGTCTCGATCGCGACGATCCGCGGACCGCGCCGATAGGCGTGTTCCTGGATCGGACTGGAGGCCCGGGCGAGAAATGCGGAAGAGGATGCGGACGATGAAGTCATGCTGGTGAAGTTCCCGGAGTGTCGTGGCGTGAAGTGATGTCAGGCGATTCACCCGGATTATT
>JANMLE010000515.1:0-1747 GCA_031372385.1 Planctomycetota bacterium
GATGTTGCGCTCCGATGCGGGCGTGGCTCCGGACGGAACACCCCCGTGCTGCCAGGGAACCGAGCCCAACGCGGCACTCGATCGCGGTATCGCCTGGCTCGGCCGGAGCTTTGCGGTCGGCCACAATCCCGGCAGCGGCAACAGTTGGCTGCTGTACTACATCTACGGCGTCGAACGGGCGGGGCGGTTGAGCGGCCTGCGGTTCTTTGGAGATCACGACTGGTATCGCGAGGGGGCGGCCTATCTGATCGCCCTGCAAAACGGAGTCAGCGGATACTGGGAGGGTGTCGGCAGCATTGAAAGCCACAAGGTGGCCGGCACCAGCATGGCCCTGCTGTTCCTCTCCAAGGGACTCGCTCCGGTCCTGATCAACAAGCTGAAGTACGGGCCGCGCGAACGACAGGGGAAGGGTGACGTCGTCGGCAATGATTGGAACCGCCACCGGCGCGACGTCCGGAATCTGGTCGATCTGATCAGCGGCTTGCCCAAGTGGCCGAAGCTGCTGACGAGTCAGGATCTGGACCTGGCCCGCGCCGTCGAATCGGGCGGCGTCAACTCGCTGTTGCAGGCCCCCGTGCTGTTCATCACTGGCGAAGAGGCACCGGTCTTCAGCCCCGACGAAATCAAGCTGCTCAAGGAATACCTCCAAGAGGGCGGGTTCATCCTCGCCTCACCGACGTGTACTTCCACCAAGTTTGAAGCCGGATTCCGCGCGGTCGTCCAACAGATCATGCCGCCGGGTGAGGGGGAGCTGAAGCGGTTGACGCAGGACCATCCCGTCTTCAAGAGTGAGTACCCCTTGTCGGCCGACGCGACTCCGTTGTACGGCGTCGACTTCGGCTGCCGGACGTCGATCATGTACTCGCCCGAAGATCTCGGTTGCCTGTGGGATTACTGGTCCCGCGTCGATCCGCCGAACCGCAATGTGAACCTGAAGGGCCGGATCATCCGCGCCACACAAGTCGGCGTGAACGTCATGGCGTATGCCACGGGACGCGAACCGCCGACCAAGACCGACACACCGACGGTCGTGGCCGAGAGTACCGAGTTGGACAACGTCGAACGCGGTCTGCTACAGATCGCCCAAATCCGGCATGACGGATCGTGGAACGCCGCCCCGCGGGCATTGCGCCGGTTGCTGCTGGCACTCAACGACACCGTCGCGCTGTCGGCGTCCACCAAGGCCATCGACCTGGAATTCTCGGACCCGAACATCTTTCAATATCCGGTCCTGTACATCCACGGCCGCAACAAGTTTTCGGTCAAAGAGGCGGACCGGCAGCAGATCCGCAAGTATCTCGAGCGCGGTGGAGTCCTGTTCGCCGATTCATGCTGCGGATCGAAGCCGTTCGACAAGAGCTTTCGCGAATTCGTCGCATCGCTGTATCGCGACAAGAAGCTGGAACGGATCGCGGTCAGTCACGAATTGTTCTCGGACAAATTCGGACGCGACATCCGCAAGCTGAAGCGGCGGATGAACGAGGGAACCGAAGCCGCGGCAGGTGCGGGGTTCGTCGTGCGCGACACCGAGCCATTCATCGAAGCGCTGGAACTCGACGGGCGTCTGGCGGTGATCTACAGCAAGTACGACATCAGTTGTGCGCTGGAACGCCAGGCCGCCGGAAACTGTGAAGGCTACCTGCCCGAGGAGGCGGTCAAGCTGGCCACCAACATCATCCAGTATGCATTGCTGGAAGATCTGCGGTTGAAAACCGCGGACACACCCGACAAGGGCGCGGCCCCCTGA
>JANMLE010000551.1:0-8994 GCA_031372385.1 Planctomycetota bacterium
CTGTGACGGATCGCGTTTCCGGCATGAACCGACAGCACACATTGGAAACATGGGCATTTTTGGCAGCGACGCAATCGCCCCATTCAACCGCAAGTGAACTACCCAGATTCCCATTCCACGAAAGCCTCACAGTAGAATTAGTTTGGAGAGGGGAAAATGCCCTGGAGGGCGATGCAGAGATTCCGCGTCAGATAGGGCTGCCTGTTTTCATGCGGTTGGCTGCCGCCAACGTTGCTGACGGTCGTCGGGCTCATCGTGGTGGCAGACCCCGGCGCGTGGTAGACGTTGTTGCCCCCCCCAAGGAATCGGCCGGTGGGATCGGCATTGCCACCCGTGGCCACCGACGAAGCGGCAACGTTGTGCGAATGCTGCGGCATCTCGGCCGAGATCACCGTATGCGTCTGTTCGCCCGCGCGTTCGCCCAACACCATCCCGTTGCCGACATGCGTCTGCGCTCGCCCCCGAATGTCCGGCAGGGCAAAATTCACCCGACCGTCCCCGCCATACGTGGTCCCCAACAACGAGAACAACGCCTGGTTCTGGTTGATGGCAGCAACTGCCCGTTGCACGTCGCCCAGCCCTTCGGTGCAAAATTGAAGATAAAGATCCGAATCTCGCTCAGAAATGGTTCTGCCATGTGGCTCTCCCCAAAGGTGTGGATTTCAACAAAAATCCAAACTCACTCAATCCGACGTTTTGGCCCCCATTGGTTGTTTAGGAAATCATCGTCACGCCGGATGCCCGATCGGAAATCGAGTTCGTGAGTCATCCAGCCCAGGTGGTTCAGCCTCCCGCGGATTCGGACCTGCCGGTCGCGTCATCCGAATGAATCAGGTTTGCACAGCATCCCAATTCACCCGCATCCAAATCCAGTCCAAGCAGACTAACTCACACGACACTCGACGGGACGTCACATCGAGTTTTAAAGTTGGTACAATCGTGCGTTTGGAGTATTTTCGATCGACAATGGAAAACTGCGGGCGTGAAGTGGTGTATTAAAGTAACGTTTCCGCCAACCGAGTTTCAATCGTCCCGCCTGACAATATTCACAAAACTACACGCGGCATTTCGACCTCGGCCTGAGAACGTTCTTTTCAGCATCACCGCCGCCTTGACCAGTGCGACAAACAAATCCGCAACTCAAGCGGACGCCCGGCGGCGACTCACCGGAACTGTCGGGCAGCCCGTCGAACCGTTCGGCGGCGCGGCTACCAGCCTGTTGAAAAACGTAACTTGGACGCCCTCGTCCGAGCGATTTCGAGTTGGAAACGGACGGACGAGGGCGTCCATCCCACGATTTTCAACAGGCTGCTAAACGGGCCGTTGCATCAGGTCGTAGGCTCCGACCTCGCCGATCTGACGAAAACCGAGTCGCTCGTACAAACGCATCGCCGGGTTGAATTTTTCGACGTGAATCGACAGCGGCTTTCCCTCCGCGACCGATTCTTCGATCAGCGTCTGCAGAAGCGAACTTCCAATCCCCAGTCGCCGAAAGGGGGGCAACAGCGTGATATCGACGATCCGAATCTCCCGTTCCCAGCGATCCACATACAGTCGGCCCGCCGGCTATTCGTCAACCAGGATGATTTGAAAGTGTGCCGTGAGGTAGTGCTTCTCGTAATGGACGGACTGCGCATGGAATTACATCCGCAGGAATTCTTCCTTCGTCTCATCACTCCAATCCAAGACGGACAGTTCTTCGGCACGCGTGCTGGCATAGCAGCGATACAGGAATTCGCGGTCGGCTTCGACAATCGGCCGGAGCCGGATGTTGGCAGTCATGCGTTTCCGTCCCACCAAAATGACAAGTCTCAAACCGGGAATTGGCGATTGGCCTTCACTGGACTCCAACGCGGATCCCCGTTCGCTTGGCGAAATCCGCGCACCACGCGCGGGTCGTTCGCACGGTGCGTTCGCGGCATCCCGAGCATGATGACGACCGGCGTCGCATCCGCAACCATACGAGGGCGGCACCGGCCGCGACCGTTGCCTGCGGTTTCTCCCTGCCGCATGACTTTCGGCGTTGACCACCCCCAAAATCTCGAACTGGATCCACACCATGACCTTTGCCGCCTTCGTCGTCTCCACCGGTCGCTGCGGAACACAGTGGCTGGCGACTTCGTTGGCCGGCGCCTACTCGGACTTGATCACCGCGGATCACGACGCGCTGCGGGATCGGTACGAGCCGCGCAAGGCCCTGGGCCGCAGCGCCTCGGCGACCAGTCCCTCCACTCTGCCAACCGCGGGCCTCGAACATTGCAGCGAGATTGAGCGGCAACTCGACACGCGGTCCGACGTCGAATGCGGACATCTTGTCTGGAGCACGACTCCGGACCTGGCCGAACGATTTCACGGGCGGGTGCGGATCGTCCACCTGACACGGCATCCCGTCACGACCTGCTGTTCGTGGATGACGCACGCGGCCTTTCAACCACCCATCCTGCCGCACATCCCGGAGAAGATCCTGCTCTCGCCGTTCGACGAGGGGATCCGATTTGCCGAATATCAGCAGACATGGGCGACGCTGAGCCCCTTCGAGAAATGCCTGTTCTACTGGTGTGAAGTCCACGCGTTCTCGCTCGATCCTGAGTCTCGACTCGACGTCCCCTGGTTGCGGTTGTGTTACGAGGATTTGTTCGACGGCGACGTCCTGGTACGACTCGTGGACTTCCTGGAACTGCCGCACCGCGCGGGAATCTTCAGCCACAGAACGGCTCTGGTGGACAGATACCGGTTTCTGACCAATGTCTGGCTGGATTGGCAGATCATCGACAACCCCCCGGGTAAAGGTGATCGCCCAACAGCTCGGCTACAGCCTGAGCGGCATTGAGGAGACGGCGTTGCGTCGCCGATACCCGGCGTCACGACCGAAGGGTTTCTCACGCCAGTGCGGTTCAATGCCACCGTCGATCCGACCGTGCCATCCCACACTGATTGCTGAGGCGGTCCGCATCAATTGAAGATCGCCTGATACTGCATGTTCAGCCGCGTCTTCCTGTCCGGACCGAGCGGCACCAGAAAGATTTGCAGTTGGCCCAATTGGGCGTGGCTCAGGTCGTAATTCGCCTGCGGAGCGATGGGGGTGAGCGGCCCGTGAAAGATCAACGAAAACGGCCGCACGCGCACCGAGGGATCGCGCAGCCGGTCATCGACGGTCAGGTCTTCGACCTCAACCAGCTTCAATTCCAGAGCCGGCTGTCCATGACCATCACCTGAAACGTGCTGCCGACGTGCGGTTCAAACAGATTCAAAGTGAGTTCTTGCATTCCAAGTTTCCGAGTTGAAACAACGATTACGGTGAAATGGTGGTCTCGTGCCACCTTTCCGATGGCACAGATCATTGATGAAACCCGCCCGTGGAAGCAAGTCCGCGAAGTGACTGCAGACTGCGGCCTTTTCCATCTGGGGGTTTCAGATGTTCGACGACACCTTCCTTCAAGGCGGGAGCGACGGCAAGTCGAGTCAATCGTAGCGGGAGAAGAACAACCCGATTGCCATTTCGATGGAACGGCGTACGATGCTTGCCGTCGGGGATGCTTGAGCCTGCGACTCGCTTCCCGAACAAGACGGAACACTGCATGTGAAGCATGCCCGTGCGCGACGTGTGTCAGGGGCTGCCATGCCATTTGTGATTCCCACCCAGTCCGCGCCGCGGAGTTCCGCAGTCTCCATCCGATTCCAGGGCTTGGACACCCTGCGCGGCTTGGCGGCGGTGCTGGTCGTGTTTCTGCACGCCGGCATTCCCTACATGACCAAGCCGTTGCCGCACCTCGCGTGGCCGGCGAGGGACGTCCATCCGTCGTCGGTGGTCGATGCGCTGACTTGGTGTGCCGAATGCTTCCTCATGCCGCTGTTCTTCGTGCTGGCGGGGTTCTTTTCCGCGAGGCTGCTCCGTTCACGCGGCGAGCGCCACTTTCTATCAGGACGCACCAAACGACTGCTGCCGACCCAACTCGCCGCGGGCCTGGTAATCCTGCCGGTCTGTCTTTGCATCTGGTCACTCGGCTGGGTGGCGGATGGTCTGTACGTCCCGCAAGACTTCTTGAACACCGGGCTGCCGCCGGAACTCGAAGCCGACTTGTACGGCTCGGGTCACTTCTGGTTCATGCAGCATCTGTACATCTACTGCCTGATTCTGTGCGGTGCCAGTTGGCTCGCGAAGCGGGTCCGCCGACCGGGTACGTCTGCGACCAATCACTCCTCGGAATTCTTCCGCGGTCTGGATCGCGCGCTGGTCTCCGTGTGGAAGCCGCTGCTCCCCGCCATTCCCTGTGCGGTGATCCTGTATTGGGATCCCCGGATCGTGCTGGGTTTCTACCAGACGTTTCTCCCGGTCCCCTCGAAACTCGCCTACTACGCGGTTTATTTCTTCGTGGGGGCGATGCTCGACCGGCATCGTGAAACATTCCACCTGCACGCGCGATTCGGCAGGACGTATCTGTTGGTGGCCGCCCTGCTCTTCGCCGCCGCACTCCCCCAGATCCACGAACAGACAACAGCGCCGCTTTCGGGACCGCGCCTGGCACTGCTGGCCGCGATGCTGGCGCTGTTTGCCTGCTGTACGACATTCGGCCTGATCGCGATCTTCCTGCAGACCCGGCGCGGCAACAATGCGGCGACGCGCTATCTGGCGGAAGCTTCGTTCAGGATCTATCTGATCCATTTGCCGATTGTGGTCCTGGCACAGATCACCTTCGCACAACTGCCGATTCCAGCCGCGGGCAAGTTCCTGCTGGCCGGAACAACGGCGACAGTCATGGCGCTGATGACCTATCAGGTGTTCGTGCGCCACACGCGGCTCGGTGAATTCTTGGACGGCACTCGCCACCCGCGCAAGCCCGCGACCGCCGACCCGAACCAAGCCTGCAATCCGTTTCCGTCCGGGCCCCTTGGCAACGCCATCACGGATCGCGCCAGTCGCAGTTCCGAACGGGCCGCCGATCGACAAGCCCACCAAGGCTGATGGGCCGTCGACCGGGCATGACGTCATCGCGGATCAACCCCGCGATCACAACCTTGCCGACAACCCTATTTGTCGGCCAGCGCCTTCAACAGCGCGGTCGCATTACCCACGCTGCCGGTCGCTTTCAACAGATGGCGGGCCGACTTGATGGCATCGACCCACAGCGCCGCCGTCGTCAGCGGATTGGTCTTTGCGGCTGACTTCGACTTGGTCGCCCTGCCGTCCGAAGCCATGTTTCCCTTGGCCTTGACCATGTAGACCAGATTCTTGCCGATGAGATGTCCATAGTCGGTCTTGACCGCTTCGATCACGTCCGAGGCTTTCGCGCCGGGCATTTTTTTCAGGACAGTCCGAATCGCCAAGCTCTTGTTGTTCCTGGGGTCGGACCGGTCAGGATTCTGAGCAGACTTTTTCTTTGCCAATGGATCCCCTTGATTCTTGAGAGTTCACAACAAGCGGGAGCGCGACCAGATTCCGCCACGCCACCGATCACTCACTTGCTGCTTTTCTTGTCGTTCTTGACCTTGCGTTTTTCCTTCAGGGTCAGCGCCGGCTTCTTCTGAGCTTCTTTCCGACCCTTGTCAGCTTTTCCCTTGTCCGCCATTGTTGTTGCATCCTTCTTGTTAATGACACGCTTGGAACAACCCGCAGCACACAACACTGCCGGGGGCGAGCATAGCAGGTTCCGTTGATGATTGTTATCTGTAAGCGGCGCTGTACTACAGAATGACGAAACCCGTCGCCGCCGCGGACTTCATGAAATGGGAGCGCCGGACATGGAGAATGTTCGAAGGGACTCCCGACCAAGGCCGCGAACAAGTCGTTCCAGAACCACGCTTCTGTCCCTGTTCCACGATGAGCCCCGTCACGATTTGCGGGCCGGCGTCAATCGTGGTTTCCTCGAATCCGCGTCGCCACCGGCACCGCCGCGAATGCCTCCAGAAACTTGTTGACAGTTTGAGGGAACGTCTGCATTGTGGATCGCTGACAACAGATCTCATCAATTTCATTTCGTCATGCCTGCTCTCGGACGACACCCATTGACTCAACGCCCCCGCCCTGTGGTTGGTCGGTTCCGAAGACGGGGGACACCAGCAGGGACCACTTCCCCACGGGCCTCAGGAGCGACAAATGAACACCAGCGTCTTGCATGATGATGACGGCTTCACGACCTGCATCGGCGATTCGGGAATCCTCTTCGAAAATGCCTGCGGGTCCGAGAACCTGCGGGTGCTGCAGACGGGTGAGACCACCGCCATCACCCTCGGTGACCGGGGCGTCAGGGATGCCGGGTGCATCAACACGTTTTACGTGCAGATCCTCGAACTGATCGAGCAGAATCATTGCCGCGTGCTGATCCTCGACATGCGCGGGGTCTGGTTCCTGCCCAGCCGAACGCTCGGAGCAATCCTCTCGCTGAAAAAATCCGTCGAGCGGGTCGAACTGCACAACGTCTCGGACGAGCTCCGCGAAGGACTGCGCGTCGCCCAATTGGATCAGGTGCTGCACGTCCAGGATGCCGGCGCGTCGCGGTAGTTTCGCGATAGTGTCGCGGCGGGACGCTGGAGACCGGAGGCTGGAGAAGGAAACAAGAATCACCCTCTTGCCTCACTACCCACTGACTCCCGCCCACTCCCTCCCATCTTCCGGACAATTCGTGAATAATGTCGGCCCACCCTGACCGACCACTTGTTCCGGAGTTCTCGTGATGCGCATCTGGCCGGGCCAGCCTTATCCCCTGGGAGCCACCTGGGATGGCACGGGCGTCAACATCGCCGTCTACTCGGACAACGCCACCAAGATCGAACTTTGTCTGTTCGATTCTCCGGACGACACGCACGAGCACCAGCGGATCGAACTCCCCGAGCGGACGTTTCACGTCTTCCACGGTTATTTCCCGGATCTCAAACCTGGTGCGCTGTACGGATTGCGGGTCTCCGGTCCCTATGAACCGCACCGGGGAGATCGCTTCAATTCCAACAAGCTGCTGCTGGACCCGTATGCCCGGGCCATCGGTCGCGGGTTGAAATGGGACGACAGCCTGTTCGGCTACCGCTGCGGTGATCCGGCCGAAGACCTCTCCTTCGACGACCGCGACTCCGCCCCCTTCGCGCCGCTGGGGCTGATCGTCGACACCGCGTTCACGTGGGGCAACGATCGCCTGCCGCAGACTCCGTGGGAAAAGACCATCATCTACGAAGTCCACGTCAAGGGCTTTACGAAACTGATGCCGGGAGTTCCTGAAAAGCACCAGGGGACATATGCGGGATTGGCGAGCGCCGCGGCGGTCGACCACCTCAAGTCCCTGGGCATCACCGCGGTCGAACTGCTGCCGATCCATTACCACGGCGACGAACGGTTCCTGGTCCAGCAGGGGCGCGTCAATTACTGGGGCTACAACACGCTGGGATTCTTCGCCCCCGACCCGCGGTACTGTGCGACCCGCGATCCGGAGCTGACGGTGCAGGAGTTCAAGTCGATGGTCCGGACCCTGCACGCGGTCGGCATCGAAGTCATCCTGGACGTCGTCTACAACCACACCGCCGAGGGAGACCATCTCGGACCAACCCTCTCCTGGCGCGGCATCGACAACGCCAGCTACTACCATCTGAAGCCGGACGATCCCCGCCGCTACGTTGATTTCACCGGCTGCGGCAACACGCCCCAGATCCGGCACCCGCGCGTCCTGCAAATGATGATGGACAGCCTGCGCTACTGGGTGACCGAAATGCACGTCGACGGTTTCCGGTTTGACTTGGCCGCCACGCTGGCCCGTCAGTTCTCCAGCGTGGACCTGATGAGCGGCTTCTTCAACGTCATCCATCAGGATCCGATCCTGTCGCAGGTCAAACTGATCGCCGAACCGTGGGATGTCGCCGATGACGGTTACCATGTCGGCCGGTTTCCCATCATCTGGACCGAGTGGAACGGCCGCTATCGCGATTGCGTCCGCCGCTTCTGGAAGGGTGACGGCGGGACCGTCAGCGAACTGGCCACCCGGCTGGCCGGCAGCAGCGACTTGTACAGGGACGACGGCCGCCGCCCGTCGGCCAGCATCAATTTTGTCACCTGTCACGACGGCTTCACCCTGGAGGATCTGGTCAGCTACGACGGCAAGCACAACGAAGCCAACGGCGAAGGAAACCGCGACGGCACCAACGCTAACGACAGTTGGAATTGCGGTGCCGAAGGACCGACGGAAAACCACGATGTCCATGTCTTGCGGGAGCGTCAAAAGCGGAACCTGCTGGCCACGCTGCTGCTGTCGCAGGGGGTGCCGATGCTCCTGTCGGGAGACGAACTCGGCCACTCGTCGCAGGGAAACAACAACTGCTATTCGCAGGACAATTATCTGTCGTGGCTGAACTGGGACATGTCGCCCGAGCGACAGAAGTTCCTGGACTTCGCCCGCAAGCTGATCGCGATCCGCAAGTCGCAACCCGCGCTGTTGCGACGTCTCCACTTTCGCGGACCGATCCGCGGTGACGAACTCGAGGAAATCTACTGGCTGGACAGCACCGGCAAGCCAATGGACGACGAGGCTTGGAACTTGGGCGACACCCGGTCACTCGGCATGCTGCTGCTGGGTCACTGCAGCCAGATCGACGAGCGGGGCGCGTGCATTGTCGGCGATCACCTGTTGGTCTTGATGAACGCGCACCACGAGGCCGTTCGCTTCACCCTGCCGGCCGAACTGCAAAAGGTGAAGGGGATCGAGCGTCTGTTCGACACGGCCGAAGGCGATACCACCGTGACGGTCTTCGATCCCAGCCAGCCGTACCTGTTGCAACCCCGCAGCATGGCCCTGTTCCGCCGCCGAGTCTTCGAACGGCGCGAACTGGTCGCCGGCGGCGAAGTCACGAGCGCCAGCCGTATCGCCCAAATGATGGAAGACTGAGTTGACGTGACCGACAAAAGTCGCTTGGACAGCGTTTCGTAGCACGGACGAGGCGTCCGTGCTACGGGGACTGTTGTCGGGCGCGTCAACAATGGCTCGCGCCAGCAAGGCGGCCCGTCGGCGGAGCGACGGG
>JANMLE010000578.1:0-6365 GCA_031372385.1 Planctomycetota bacterium
ACGAGTTCCGTTGACAAACTGCCCCACACCCGCCGAGGCTCTGACGTCCGGCCGCTCCGCCGACCGCACGTCCCGCCGGCGGCGCGGCGGGACAACAGTAGGGAACACGGTGACCGTTCTCGAAGGCCCCGATACACTTCCGCCCCGCGCCAGGAAGGCGCGTTTCGCCTTGCAAGGAAGCGCGCATGAGTGCGGTCCCCGAACAATCCATTGTCCCCGCCTCGCGCCTTGCGCAACTGCGCGAAGCGCGCGAGATCATTGTCCACGAAGGCCAGGCGCTGCTCGCGCTGGCACGGCGGTTGGACACCCGGTTCTGCGAGGCGGTCGAGCTGCTCTCCTCGTGCCGCGGCAGCACTCTGGTGACGGGCGTCGGGAAGGCCGGTTTGATCGGACGGAAGATCACCGCGACGTTGTCATCGACCGGAACGCGCGCGCACTTTGTCCATCCGACTGAGGCCCTGCATGGCGATCTCGGATGTGTCGGACCCGGCGATGTCTGGCTGATGCTTTCCAACAGCGGCGAGACCGACGAGATCCGCCGGCTGCTGCCGATCGTCAGTGAACGTGGAACGCCCGTCGTTGCGATTACGGCCAGCGAAGCGAGTACCCTGGGAGCCGCCGCCGATGTCACCATTCCACTTGGCCGACTCGTCGAAGCCGGCCTGCATGGGTTGGCTCCGTCCACCAGCACCACGGCGATGCTCGCCATCGGCGATGCCCTGGCGCTGGTGATCAGCGAGGTCCGCAACTTCACTCCGCAACAGTTCGCGGCCTTTCATCCGGGCGGCAGTCTGGGGCGGCGGTTGGCCTCCGTGAAGGACGTCATGCGCTCGGGGGACCAGGTCCGGATCGCCAGCGAAGCGTCAACCATCCGCGAAGTCTTCGTCACCCAGTCTCGTCCCGGCCGACGATCGGGGGCCGTGATGCTGGTGGACGCAGATGGACGGCTGTCAGGGTTGTTCACCGACAGCGATCTGGCGCGATTGCTGGAGCGTCGCCGCGACGAACAGTTCGACCGGCCGATCTCCGAAGTCATGACCATCCGCCCATTGACGATCGGACTGGATGCGATCCTGGAGGAAGTCCTGCAACTGCTCGGCTCGCGACATGTCAGCGAACTGCCGGTGGTCGATGCCGCCGGTTGCCCCGTCGGATTGGTGGACATCACGGATCTGATCGGGATCGGTTAGCCCGGAAATTCACCACGAAATACACGAAACACACGAAAGGAAGACAAGGAAGACATTGAGACGGGTTGGGGCACGTGGTCGTCTGTGAACGGAACGGAACACTCTCACGTTGATGCCATGCGACGCTCCCTCCGACCTTTCGTGTATTTCGTGTATTTCGTGGTTCAAGCCATGAATCATCTGGGTCAGTCATGTTCAACCGCCTGCTCTTCACGATCGCGACGGCCGCCTGCCTGACGGGTGTGTATGCCGTGTACGCCGTGTTGACGCGGCCGTTGGTGGATGTCCCCGATCTGCCAGCGACGTCGATCGAGACAACCCGGCCCACGATCGCTCATCGGCCGGCGGAAAACGTTCGCGTGGCGGAAACGTATCTGTCCGAACAGAGCTGGGCCGCGCAGTCCCTGTACATGCTGCGTTCGGGGCAGACGTTCATCTACACCCAAAAGTGGGAGCATGCCGAGGGCGACCCGCGGATTCGGTTCGTCCCGTTCGCGATGGTTTGGTTGCAAAAGGACAAGGACGGTCGCGAAACAGCGATGTCGCTGGTGAGCGATTCGGCGCAGCTCAAGTTCGCCTCGGCGTTCGACGAGTTCAACCCGAACCCCGGCCGGGTGGTCGGCGCGGTGCTCGACGGCGACGTGCAGGTCAAAGGACCGGACGGACTGGCAATCGTGGGAAAACAGTTCGTCTTCGACGAGTCGGCCCCGTCGCTCGTCAGCACCAATCCGGTTCAGTTCCAGTACGGCTCTCACTATGGTCGGGGACGCACGCTGAACATGAAGCTGATTCCCGCCGAGGGACCACCCGGCCGCGACCGACCGCATGTGTTTGGCGTGCGCACGATCCGGCTCGGGAGCGGCACGGACCCGGCCGAGTATGTCCGGCTGAACGTCCGCCTGCCACAACAGGACACGCCGCAGCCGGGGGAACAGAAGCCGGTCAAGATTCAGTGCTCGGGCGACTTGGAATACGATGTCGCGCTGCGCACGGCGTCGTTCTCGAAGTCCGTCCGAGCGTACCGCTGGACCGGCGCGACCGACTACGACGCCCTCGATTGCGACGACCTCTGGTTGCAGTTCGAGCCGGTGCCGGCGACTGCGGCGGCGAATGCCTTGGCGAATGCCGACGCACCGGCGACTCGCGCGGATGAGATGGCGAAGCCGGGCGCAGAGCCGGGTTCCGACTCCTTTCAACACATCGACACCGACCTGGCGTTTCGGCGTCTGATCGCGACGGGGAAACTGGTCGTGGTCAGATCGACGCAAAACAACCTGAGGGCGCAGATGAAGCGCTTGGACTACGATGCCGTTGAACGCCGTCTGCAACTGAATGACCCGCGCGGCGTGTATGTTCATTACAAGGACTCCGCGCTGACGGTCCCCACGGTCGACATCCACTTTCGCGCGGACAACTCGCTGCAGGAAGTCCTCTGCGAGGGGACGGGGCGGCTCGAACAGATCGGCGCGGAAACCAACGACACGGTGTTTGTCGCGACCTGGGCCGGGCTGCTGCGCAAGTCCACCGACGCAACCAACGGCTTGGATCTCATCGAGCTTGAGCGGCAGGCGTATATCTCGCAGCCGCGCTGCCGCACGGCCCTGGGGGCCGAACTGATCCGATTGTGGCTGGAGCCGATGGGGCCGCTCGCGCTCGGCGTTTCCACGGGGTCGCGCGATGGCGCGGGTGCCGTCATTTCCGCAGTCGCGGTCGATGCGACACCAGCGCCGTCTGATCCCGAACCGCAGCCCCGCTGGCTGATCGCGGAGAAGAACGTCGCGCTGGTCAGCCCGAAGTTGGAGGCGCGGACCAGCCAACTCGAAGTGCGCTTTGAACAGCAGACCGGCGCGCCGCGCGAGATCGCCGTACAGCAACGCGACGGCTTGCAGTTGGTCTCGCTGGAAGAGCCGGCGGGGCAGACCCGCGATCGGCGATCGGCCGCTGCGAACGTTCCACTCAAGCTCCGCAACGGAGCCAGCCCGGTCGCCACTTCCAGCGGCAAGGTCCGAACCGCCAGCGCGGCGACCCGTCATTCGACGAGTCAACAAGATCGCAGTTCACTCGGTCCGCCGATCGATGTCTCGCCAACGACCGACGACAAGACGGTTGGCAATGCCCGGGTCGTGAACCCGATCGAGAACCCGACCGAGCCACTCGATGTGAAGGCCGATCGGATTCGCGTCAGCATGCGGCAGATCGACGGTCAATCCGAACCGGATCTGGTGGAGGTCGAAACCGAAGGACACGTGAAGGTCATCCAGCATCGCTCACCGGGAGAAGCCCCGATGACGTGCGAGGGTGACCGGCTCCGTCTGCAAAATCGCGGGAAGCTGCGCGAGATCGTGCATCTGTTCGGCGGACCGGCTCACCTGCGCGCGGGCGGCCTGCACGTCGAAGGCCGCGAGGTGCATCTGGACCGCGAGGCGAACCGGGTCTGGGTCAAAGGGAGCGGGCTGCTGCAGTTGCCGGTCCCGCCGGGTACACGCCTTGAATCGCTCGGCACCGCCATCCACGATCCCGATCTGGATGTCTGGTGGCAGGAGTCGATGGACTTCGACGGCAGCACTGCCAAGTTCATCGGCAAGGTCCGCGCGGAATTGGGATTGAGCCGCATGCGTTGCGAACAGATGGACGTGAAGCTGTCATCGCGACTCTCGTTTGCCGAACCCGAACCCGATCCCAACGGTCCCGCCGAACCCGAATTGAGCTCCATCCACTGCCGCGAAGACGTGACGTTTGAGAACTCGGACTACGAAGGGAACAAGCTCATCCGCGTCCAGCGCGGCCGCGTCGCGGAGTTCACGTTGGAGCGTCTCCAGGGAACGTCGTTCGCGCAGGGACCGGGCCAGATGCAGGTCTGGCAGCGCGGCCGCGGGAACCCGGCGGGCCTCGCCCCGCGCGACGTCATCCAGGCGAACCGTCCGATCAGTGCCGTGACCTCCGAATGGGACTTCACGCGGGTCGACTTCAAGGGCCGGATGACCGGGCACATCGAGCCGCAGCGATCCACCTTCCACGACTCCGTCATGATCGTGCATGGCCCGGTCGGCCTGCCGAACGAAACGATCGACCCCGACCATCTGCCGGCTCTGGCGGGCAGCATGCGCTGTGAAAAACTGGAGTTCGCGCACCAGTCCAAGGGACCGAATCAACCCAAGGACTACCAGCAACTGGTCGGCTGGGGCAACGCCCGGATCGAAGGCCGCGGCTTCTATGCCAACGCGGACGAGATCAGCTTCGACGGCTCGAAGGGCCTGTACATGCTGCGCGCCCACGGCAACCAAAGCGCGACGATCGCCCAGGACACCGACCAGGGAACGCGCCGCGAAGCCAGCGGCCGCCGTATCGAATTCATCCCGTCCACCCGGACCGTCAAGGTCGACTGGGCCAATGGCGCAACCGGCAGTCCTTAGCGGCTGTGCATTTTCTACTTCCGAGAATTGTGCGGTGTGTCGCAACGCGAGCAGTGTCTCGCTGCCACGGTTCGGGTCTCACGGCTTCGCCTTCTCCCGCCTCATTCGCGCTCGTTTTGATTCGCGCGGACCAAAACGATTTCCGCGCGAATCAAATCGAGCGCGAATGAGGCGGGTTGTCGAACTGGAGCGCACGCCGGACATCACACTCGTCTGTCTGCGGCCATCAAGGCTGCGGTTCTCTCCGGCTACCCGGTGATCGCAGCAACGGTGTCCGAACCGGAACGATTGGACCGAGGTCGTTGCGCGGCGCACAACTCTCGGACGTTGTTGCTGCACAGCGACCCGGTGCTGGAACAACGTGAGATTGCGGGGTTCTCGTAGAACGGACGCCCTCGTCCGTTCGTCACCGCCGTCGTTGAACAACAGCGTCTCGCCGGGGCTGGCCCGGAGCTTGAAGCGTGCGGGGGGCGGGATAGGATGTTTCGGGCAATGCCCCGAAACCGTCAGGCCGGCGCGAAACAGGCGGGCCGTTGGCGAATGGGGCGGCGACCAGTCCTCGTTGGCGAGTGTCACGCACATTGAAACGACTCGCGCTTTGAATTGTCCCGCGCATTGAAAGGACGACTCCCTTGATTCCTCGACAACTTCCCCTCGCTGTTGCGTTCCTGTTGGCCGCCATCACTTCCATCGCCGCTGCCGGGCCGCGGGATGGTTTGTGGAACGAAGTTGAGGAGGCGGTCAAGAAGGGTCTGCCGAAAACGGCGATCGAAAAACTCAACCCGATCATCGAACAGGCGCTGCGCGACAAAGCCTATGCCGAGGCGGTCAAGGCGATCGGCCGGAAGATCAGCTTGGAAGGGAACATCCAGGGGAACAAGCCCGAGGAAAAAGTCACCCGGATGCGGGCCGAGATCGACAAGGCCCCCGCCGAGATGAAGCCGGTGATGGAGGCGATCCTCGCGAATTGGTACTGGCACTACTTCCAGCAAAACCGCTGGCGGTTCATGCAGCGGTCGCAGACGGCGGCGCCCCCCGGCGACGACTTCACGACGTGGGATCTGCCGCGGATCTTGGCGGAGATCGACAAGCAGTTTCAGAAGGGGCTGGCCTCCGCCGACGTCCTCAAGAAGATCCCGATCGCCGAGTACAACGACTTGCTCGCCAAGGGGAACTCGCCCGACACCTACCGGCCGACGCTGTACGATTTCCTCGCCCACAACGCGCTGCAGTTCTACTCGGCCGGTGAACAGGCCGCGGCCCGCGCGCAGGACGCCTTCGACCTTCAGGCGGGCAGCCCGATCTTTGCCGACGCCGCGGAGTTCATCGCTTGGAACCCGGAAGCGACCGATGAGACCTCGCCAACGTTGAAGGCGATCCGGCTGTTTCAGGATCTGATCCGCTTCCACCAGAAGGACGACGACCGCGCAGCGCTGTTGGATGCGGACCTGCTGCGGCTGGAGTTCGGCAACAACAAGGCGTTCGGCGAGGAGAAGACCGCGCGATACAAGGCGGCGTTGAAACGCTTCGCCGACAAGTTCGCCGACCATGAGATCTCCACGCGGGCGCTGTACGACTGGGCGACCGCCGTGCATGGTGAGAATGATTGGGTCGAGGCCCGCAAGCTCGCCCAGCAGGGACTGGCCCGCTTCCCCGACAGCGTTGGCGGTCGCCGCTGCTACAACCTGATCCAACTGATCGAAGCCCGCATGTCGCAGGTCAGCACCGAGCGCGTCTGGAACAAGCCGCTGCCGACGATCGA
>JANMLE010000584.1:0-9918 GCA_031372385.1 Planctomycetota bacterium
TCAGGGGCGAGTACGTCTTCCCGGTCTCGACATCATGCAGCACCGCGTGCCGATGGTTGAACGTTCCTCGCTCCACATCCTGTCCATGCAGGCGGACCCGGTAGCCCTCCAGCGACAGTGTGGCAAACGCCAGCGCCTCGCCGGCACCCCAGTCGAGCGGTTGATCGCCGCGAGCCATCGCCAGCCGGCTTTGCAACAGGCTGATTCGCTTCGGGTCCGGATTGTAGATCTTGGGGTTCGGGTGAAAATCGGCCGGCAACTTCGTCAGCGCTTCCAGCGTTTCCCCAAGTCGCGCGGTATCGACTCCAGTGTCGACTTCAGGGACGCCCTCTTCAGGGCCACCGATGTAGCCGCGCCACAGACCCTGCAGCATGTCCCAGCGGTGCTCGTATCCCGGTCCGCGGGCCACTTCGTATTCAGACTCCAGTTGCTGCCGATGCACGAACTGGACCCGGTCGGCCTCGTCCTCGGTGATGCCGCCCATCTTCAACAGTTGATTCAGATAGCTTTGTCCGACCTTCTTGCGTGATTTGATCTTGGCGTACATCAACGGTTGGGTGAACTCGGGAACATCGTTTTCGTTGTGGCCGCGCAACCGGTAACAGTACATGTCGATGACGACATCGCGGTGGAACTCCTGGCGGAAGTCCATCGCGAGGCGGACCACCTGGGCGACCGCCTCGGGGTCTTCTCCATTGACGTGAAAGATCGGGATTTGCAGCATTTTCGCGACGTCGGTGGCATAGGCCGTCGAGCGTCCCTGCGCCGGGCCGGTCGTGAAGCCGATCTGGTTGTTGACGACCACGTGAATCGTTCCGCCGATTCGCGTCGCGTCCAGTTGGTTCATGTTGAGAGATTCTTGGATGATCCCCTCGCCCGCGAAGGCGGCGTCGCCGTGGATCAGCAGGCACAAGACCTTGTTGCGGTCCACGTCGTTTCGACGGTCCTGCTTGGCCCGCACCCGGCCCATCGCCACCGGGTTGACGAATTCCAGGTGGCTGGGGTTGAAGCACAGCGAAAGATGCACCTTGCGGCCGTCACCCGAATACCAGTCGTTGCTGTAACCGAGATGGTATTTGACGTCACCGCGACCGGTGTTCAGTTCGGGGTCCAGGTCGGCGAACTCGCGGAAGATCGCTCGCGGGGCCTTGCCCATGATGCTGGCCAGCACGTTCAGGCGACCGCGGTGGGCCATCCCCATCACGACTTCCTCAAACCCCTGATCGGCGGCCTTGTAGATCGCCAACTCGAGCAGTGGAATCAGGGTTTCAGCACCTTCCAGTGAGAAACTCTTGGCCCCCTGAAACTTCTTCAGGATGAACTCTTCGAAGACGACCGCATCGCTCAATCGCTTGTAGATCCGCCGCTGTTCTTCGCGAGTCAATTCGATGCGGTTCTCGGTCGCTTCCATTCGAGTTTGCAGCCACTCGCGCACCGGCAGGTCATCAATGTGCATGAACTGGACGCCGATCGAACGGCAGTACGTGTTGCGCAGCCAGAGAACGATTTCACCGAGGGTTCTCAGGTTCGGCCCGCTGGCCGCCATGGTGGAGAATTGCCGTTCCATGTCGGCCGGGGCGAAACCGCAGTTGGCTGGATCCAACTCGGGGATCTTCGTCCGCGGTTGGCCGAGCGGGTCGATGTCGGCGACGTAGTGGCCCATCACACGGTAGTTGCGGATCAGGCGGTCGACCCGCTCCTGCAGAATGGCGTACTCCAACTGCACGGGGCTGACCACCGACCCATTGCCCATCTGCGGCGCGCGGAACAGGTTGACATCGTCGCCGTACTTGGCCTGCTCTTCGGCGATCTGCTGGAAATAGACGCGCCAATCGGGTGAGACCGAATCGGGCGATTCCAAGAACTGCATGTACTGTGATTCGAGATACGACAGATTCGAACTGTCGAACGGACCCAGACCATCCTGGTCGGGGGGGGGAGAGTCGTCGCTCATGGCCGACTCCATCACCTCCACCTCACGCACCGTACGTGAGGCCAGCACCACGTTGGAAGGGCTCATCGTGTTTGTTTGCTTTTGATCCCAAGTCCTGGCATCCGCGGTGTCGGGGCAAAGGTGGGAATCAAACCCGCCCCGCAGGATACTTGTCTGTTCTCGTCTGTCCGTCACCGGTCTCTACTGACCATCACCGGCCCTCTGTTTCATCGGCCATCCGGTTGGAGAAACGCGGTTCAGTCCGTTCCGTTTCCCACAAACCGCAAGGTTTCGCCAACTTCACCGACCAGATTTCGCGAATCTAGCAGACCCCGTCCGGAATGGGGAGCGCGACGAATCGAAATTCTGCTTTCCCGTTCAAGACTTTCGTCCCGGTACGCTCACCGACGGCTTTCCTGTGCGCCAGAGCCGCCGAAATTGCCGGGACTCGAAGGACCGGCGCATCATTAACTGTCGTAGCATGGACGCCTCGTCCGTGCGGCCCAATTTCACAGATGGTCACGTTTTGCCGCACGGACGAGGCGTCCATGCTACGGTTTGTGCTCGCCAAATCCCGACAGTTGTTGATGCGCCGATCTTAATCGCTATCGTGCCGCCGCCACCGCGGAGCCCATCATTCGACCAAAGATCATTCGACCGGCACTGTTTTGCAGCATGCTGGTGACCACCACGTCGATCTCCTTGCCCACCAGTCCGCTGGCCTGCTCGCACACGACCATCGTGCCGTCATCAAGATACCCCACTCCCTGTCCGAACGACTCCCCTTCGCGGATCACCTTGATTCGGAGCTGTTCGCCCGGCAGATAGCGAGGCTTGAGTGCATTGGAGACGTCGTTCAGGTTGATGACCTCCACCCCCTGGACGCTGGCGACTTTGTTCAGATTGAAGTCATTCGTGACGACCCGCCCACCCAGGCGTTTGGCCAATGCCACCAGTCGCTGATCGACGGTCATTTCGGCCAAGTCCTTGTCTTTGACCTCGTGCATCCGCACGTCGACCTTGGGGTTTTGTTGCAGCTTGGTCAGCACATCCAAACCGCGCCGGCCGCGGGTGCGCCGCATCTTGTCGCTGCTGTCCGCGATCGCCTGCATTTCCTCCAAGATGAAACTCGGCACGATCAACTGGGTGTCGAGCACGTTGGTGTCCATGACGTCGGCGATCCGGCCATCGATCAGCGAACTGGTGTCGATGATCAACGGACGCCCCCCTTTGACCTCGCGGTTGAATTCCACGTACGGAATCACGAATCGGAAGTCATCCTTGGTTTGCAATAGAAATGAGATGCAGAGGTAGGGGAGCATGATCCCCAGCAGCAGCGCGACCATCGGGCGGTATTGCGTCTGGATCACCGGTTCTAAGCCCAACAACATCAGGTATGCCAGCAATGAGCCGATCAGCAGACCGAAATAGACGGCCGAGATGACTTCCAGTCGTTTGTGCCTGAACATCGCGTCGCCCAACGTCAGCGTCTGCGTCAGGATGAACAATGCCACGAAAGCGGCGAACTTGTGTTCCGCAATCAAGTGCGGAAGCCCTTCATCTGGCTGGATGAACGCGGCAAGCGCGCCGGCACAGATGAAGGCATACAGGACTCGAATCACAATGATCAGCATGAAGGCACTCGCGTTGGTACAGTTAGGCCCTGATTCAAACCTGCTTTGCAGGACATCAACCACTCCCGCCGGACGGTGACCAGGCAGTCGACGGGGCGTTCCACCCGAAGCATGCCGGTCAGTCATTCGGCTGGGTGAAGGGGCCGGGATTATAGGTTCAAGCGCGTCTGAAAGCCAGTTTGTTGCGTTTCGCGCAGCGGGCCATCAGGGAATGCCGGTGGGCGAAACATTCGGGTTGTGATTCTCTCATCGCTTCCCTCTGAGTGCTGAAGAAGGCGTCCCGCCGGTATCCGCGGATCAATCAATGCGGGTTGACTTCCAACGGGAGTTATCTGCCGATTGCCGTGGCGAAGGGCGGTCATCCAGTCGGAACGAAGTTCTTCCAAGGATGTCGCGGATTGCCCCCTCGCGCCACCATTTTCGTCCGGCGATGATGCTCGTCGTGCGACGTCATCCTTCCGGCCCCCACGAATTCCAAAGTCATCGGCAAAGTCTACGTGAGTGTGAAGTCCACCCCGTTCATGTGTCCTGCGGGGAATCACGCCACCTTTGTCATCATCGCGAACAACTGCTTTCGTCGAGAATTCCTAGGGTGCGTGGCGAAGTGACGATTGTTTGAAGTCTGGAGAGGAATTGGACGAGTCAGCATCCGCCGGTTCGTCATCGCGGGGGAAGCGATCGACGGGCAGGTCGTGCGGATGAAGAACTGACCGTCCGTTTCAAACGGACTTTCGCGGCCAGCAATCGGACTTCGTCAAGCTCGCTCGACAAGTTGTCCGACTCGGCAAAGTCACAGTGACGGCCAGTCGAGGCAACCGTCCTGTCGAGAACGCACCGACACATCCCAGACGAACCCCCGGACGCAGCCCAAAGACGCCTCCCCATGATCTCGCACTTCTACCGCCAGTACAGCCGCCTGATTCTGTGGGCGGTCGGCCTCTCCTTCCCCGCGTTGTGGTACTTCGCGGAGCAGATGCCCTCCAACAACGACATCGAAACCTGGCTCCCCCGCAACACACCCGTTCGGAAAGAGTACGAAGAGTTCAAGCAGGACTTCGGTGCTGAAGAGCTGATCGTCATCGGCCTCTCCAAAAAAGACACCGATGTCAAATTGGTGGAAGCACTCGCCGGACGGCTGGACCGCATCCCCGGCATCCGCCGCTGCTGGACGCCCGCCCGGATGGTGGCCCGGATGAAAGAGTTCGGGGTCGACGAGACCGAAGCCAACGGCCGACTGAACGGACTGCTGCAATCGCGCACCGGTGACATGATCGGAGTCATCGCCATCCTGTCCGACAAGGGTGTCAAGAACCGGTCGGCAACGACGGCGTCTGTGCGGGCGGCCCTGAGCTACTGCCAGTTCGATCCCGATCAAATCGCTCTGACGGGTGCCCCCATCATCGTCACGGAACTCGATCGATTGGGAAGCCAGAAATCCAACCGGCGGTTCTTTCTGATCACCTGCGCGATCAGCTTGGGACTGCTGTACTACTCGTTTGGACACTGGGGCCTGTCGCTGGCGATGCTCGGTGTCACCCTGTGGGGCATCTTCCTGAATCAGGCGATCCTGGCCGCGTGCGGTGGCGAGATGAACTTCATCCTCGGCTCGCTGGCCGTGATGGTCATGATCTTCACCCTGTCGATCGCCGTCCACGTCGTCAGCTACTACTCGACGGCCGCGAAGAACGGCGATCCTGATCCGCTCGGCACGGCCGTCCGCGAATCGATGAACCCCTGCCTGCTCTCCACACTGACGACGCTGCTCGGACTGGTCTCATTAAACGTGAGCAGCATCATGCCAGTGAGTCAGTTCGGGTATGCGGCGGCGGCCGGGTCGCTCGTCGCGCTGTTGGTCGGCCTCGGAATCACTCCGGCACTGCTGACCGTGCTTCCCTGCCGCACACAGAATGTCGTCAGCTTCCGCTTCGACTTCCGTCGCTGGGGAGGCATGGTGGCGCGGTACCGCAATCCGATCCTGGCAGTGTCCGCCGTGTTGATCGTCGTGTCGGGATTTGGCCTGTTGAAACTGAAACCCGAGCTGAACCCCGCCGAGTTCCTGCCGCGGAACAGCCGGGTTCTACAGGATCTGATCCGGGTCGAGAAGAACCTGACCAACGTCGACTCCATCGAAGCGGTCGTCGACTTCCACGGCCAGAAGCTGGCGTTCCTGGACCAACTTCAACGTGTGCGGGACATCGAAGCCAAGATTGCCGCTCATCCGAGCGTCCATCACACGCTGTCGCTGGCAACATTCTTCCCGACCGAAATGCCGGACACCGCTCTGGGGACCGCGCGAATGCTCGGTCTGGCCCAGTCCTACAGCAGCGACGACGGACTGATCGCCAATCGCCAGCGGTTGTGGAAGATCTCGGCGCGCATCGGGCACGAATCCGGGCGTTCCTCCATCGAGATCCTGGCCGACTTGCAGCAGGCCGTCGCCGGTGATCCGGTCCGCTTCACCGGGCTGACTCCATTGCTGAAGAATGCCCAGCACGAGATCTTCGACGGATTCTGGCAAAGCTTCACCGCCGCCTGCCTGACGATCACGATCGTCATGATCCTGTCGCTGCGGTCCGTGGTCACCGGCCTGATCGCGATGATTCCCAATATCATCCCGATCTGGCTGGTGTTCGGCGGGATTGGGTTCTTGGGAACACCGGTCGACATCGGCATGATGATGACCGGCAGCATCTCGCTGGGAATCTCGGTCGACTGCACGTTCCACTTCCTCGTTCAGTACCAGCAGTCGTACCGACGCGGCCGATCCTCGATGGAAGCCTGCCAGGACGCGCTGGCTCATTCCGGCGAACCGATGCTCGACTCAACGCTGATCTCCGCGTTAGGCATGCTGGCGCTGTGCATGAGCAGTTTCACGCCGACCGCGCGCTTCGGCATGTTGATGGCGTCGCAGATGGGCGCGTCGCTGCTGGGCGAACTGGTTCTGCTCCCCGCCCTGCTCTGCCTCCGCCCGGCCCGCCGACCGTTGGCGGTCGCCGAGACCCCGGCGGAGGAACCCGCGACGACCGGGACAGACCCGGACCCGCAAGCAGACCCCGCACTTCAGATCCACCCGTTTCCCACGGCAACCACACGCCGCCGCCGTCTCGGCACCGCCCGGTAGTTCGATTCTGATATTCGAACACGAGTCCGGCATCTCATGCAGCCGGCACCGGATCCTAGAAACTTTGTCCGGCACACGTGTGTTTTCTGCGCGCGTGGTTTGTGACGGTTGGCTGCGGATGGTGGTCTCGCAATTCCATCCTGACCGGCGAACACCGTGTTTGCATCCTGCTCCTAATTGGTTGCGGCCCATTGGCCCAGGGCTTCCGAGGTGGTGTTTTTCCACGTTTGTAGCCGAATTCGCAAGAATTCGTATCGTCTGACTGATCGTCCGAATTCTTGCGAATTCGGCTACGGGCTTGGATTCTCGGCATTTCACACCTCGGAAGCCCTGGCCCTTTGGCCCCCTTAGGATTTGGTCATGAACTACTTCCCGAATTCGCGGAGACGCAACAATTCAGCCCAGTTTGAACCAGACTGAAATCGACAGCGAATTTAAGGAGCCAGCGAATAACAGCCGCAGTCCAATCGCTGGCACTTTAAAGTCGCTGTCGATTTCAGTCCCCTGGGGTTACGACATTTGTGATGAACATGACGAGGGAGAAAATCATGCACGCGGAGGGCGAACCCAAATTCGACGTGGCAAACCCAATCGTCGCTTTCAAACGCTCGATGGCACAGCGCCGCGAGGCGCTCAGGCATGCCTTCGACGAAGTGAAGGATCATGTGAGCCGCGCTGTCGACGCAATCCGCGAGGACATCGCTTGTGGACGCCCCGTCGTCCCCGAGATCGACTATGGTGACATCCGCCGCGGCTCGGTTTCGGAGGAGTCGCGTCAGGCGATTCGCAGAACCGGATGCGCGGTCGTGCGCGGCGTCTTCCCGGTGTCGGTCGCGAGCGACTGGTTCGCCGAACTCGGTGAATACCTTGAGGCCAACCACTACGGGCAGCGCGAGGTCGAGAAGCGCGGCCTCGACAACTATTTCTCCGCACTTCAGGCGGGCAAGCCGCAGATCTTCAACGTCTATTGGTCGAAGCCGCAGGTCACGGCCCGCCAGGATCCGAAGCTCACCGAAACGCGCGCGTTCCTCAACCGCCTGTGGACATTTCAAGGCGTGTTCGATCCCGACCAGCAGTGCGCCTATGCCGACCGCGCGCGACGCCGACAGCCCGGCGACAAGTCGTTCGGCCTCTCGCCGCACATGGACGCCGGCACCGTCCTGCGTCCTCAGATTTGGGGCGGCGATGGACTGGCTCGTCAGTTGGGCAGGCGACTTCCCAATCACGCGAGGATCGGGGAGGCATGGAAACTGAGTACGCTCCCCAAGCACTTCAGCCGAGTCTCTGCCGGGCCATGTTGTGGTGAGTCACTCGCGGATCTTCGGAGTCTGTCGCGCGCCGAACTTTCGGGGACCACCGCGGCTGCCGACGAGTTTCCGTGATTGGTGAAGTGGCTCAATTGCGCGGGCGGGCTTTCGCTGCAAGCTCATCCCGACAATCACATCGCCCGTTCGGCCTCGGACTTCCGCATGGGAAGAGCGAAGCGTGGTTGATCGTACGTGTCGAACCGGGGGCTCGCGTCAGCCTCGGACTTCGTGACGGAGTGACTCGTGCGATGTTTGAGGCTCATCTGGCCCACGGCACAATCGACGACTGCTCGCATACATTCGTGCCGCATGTCGGCGATTGCCTTTCGCTTCAGACCTCACGAACGGAAACCACAAATCGAAGAAGTCGACGCAACCGTGGCACGTTCGTCGGCACGGCTGCGCTGGCAAAGCGTGCCCCAACTCCGTAAGATCCCCGCGCCTCGGGTGGACCGGAACTCCATCTTCCGTGCGATGACCGATTCGCCAAGCCATATTTGTCTCCGTAGCTCAATTGGATAGAGCGTCGGCCTCCGAAGCCGAAGGTTGGAGGTTCGAGCCCTCCCGGGGATAATGACTTACGACGACTGATCTGCTTTGTCAGAGAAAGTTGTCAGAGTTTGTGCATGAAAAACCCCTCGCCTGCTGTCACAGACGAGGGGCTGAGAGCCTTCCTTGGCCCTACGTGTATTCCACTAGGGAGGCTCAGTCATGCCACATTTTCCGAAGCCGTTTTTCCGCAAGCCGCGAAATCTCTGGTATGTCCAGCTCAACGGCACACAGCACAACCTCGGCCCCGACAGGGACGCTGCATTCGCGGCCTACCACAACCTGATGCGGAAGCCGGTGGAGAAGCGGCGCGTCCGCTCCGAGTCTGTCGCCGCCATCATCGATTCGTTTCTGGACTACACCCAGAAGCATCGCGCTCCGGATACCTTCGAGTGGTATCAATCCCGTCTCCAATTGTTTCTGGATCGGTATCCCGATCTGGTCGTTCCCGAACTGAAGCCGTTCCACGTTCAGGAATGGATCGACAGCTATCCAAGTTTGTCCGGCGGCTCCAAACGAAACCTCTGCCGCTCGATCATGCGGACGATGACATGGGCGGAGAAACAGGGCTACATCGACAAGTCCCCGATAGCTCATTTCGAGAAGCCTGCTGGCGGGAAACGTGAGCGGGTGATCTCCGATGCCGAGTGGCAGGACATTCTCTCGCAGGTTCCCGATCCCGACTTCAGTGATCTCCTCAACGTGACGTGGGAAACCGGGTGCCGTCCGCAGGAATCGTTGATCGTTGAAGCACGGCATGTTGATCTCCAAAACTCGCGGTGGGTCTTTCCGGTCTCTGAATCTAAAACGGACCTTCCTCGGGTGATCTACCTGACTGATCAGGCTCTCGAAATCACGAAACGCCTGATGGAACGGTTCCCCAACGGCCCGCTGTTTCGGAACTCGTTGGGCAAGCCGTGGACGACTGATGCCGTGAACTGTGCTTTCATCCGCGTTCAGATTCGTATGGGTCTGCGGGAGTTGAAGGGAAAGAAGCTCGACAAGACAAAGGTCGCCGAGTTCGCCAGAACGTTGAAACCGGACCGCATGGTTGCCGGTCGCTCGGTCAAAAAGTCTCCGACTGAACTGAAGGAAGAAGCTCGGAACAAACTCCGCTACCGTGAGGCAACGAAGCACGCTCCGAAGTTCTGCCTCTACACAATTCGCCATACGTGGATCAATCGAATGCTCATCAGCGGGGTGGATGCTCTGACGGTGGCGATTCTGGCTGGTCATTCGGACCCAAGCACCTTGGCGAAGACGTAACCGTTCACGGGCCGGTTTGAGTTGTTGAAGGAATTGGTCTTCGCGCGGGTCGTGAAATTGGCGACATCTGGCGTATGTCGTCGCAGATTGGCCCGCCGATTTCTACCG
>JANMLE010000611.1:0-20309 GCA_031372385.1 Planctomycetota bacterium
TTTCTAGCTGCAATCGCAAGAGTCCGGGGGCTGACGCCGCCCGGCTCACCACTTCGGTCGGAAACGTCTGTCATGGGTTTCACGCTGCTCCTGCCGACACCGTTCGAGGGGATCAGTCCTTCCACGGATGCGCGACCTTATCCCAGTACTCTTGAAAGGCATCCGGTTTGAACTTCGGGCTGTTATCGGGATCGTGGCATTGGACACACAGTTCTTTACGCGCCTGTTCGAGCGTCCGCTTCACGAACTTGCGCGAGGCCATGACGGCGTCCATTGCGGCGTCCGGCGACTTCGCCACCAATCCCTCCTCCAGAGACACATGCTTGCTGCCCGGTCCGTGGCAGTTTTCGCACTGCTGTCCGACCAGGTGCGGCGTTCTTTCTTCGCTGATGTATCCCGAGTCGAACCGCAGCATCTGTTGCGGTTCCCAACCGGTGATGTGGCACGACAGGCATTCCGGATCGTGGATGCGGACGACCCATTCCTTCTCTTGTCCGGGGTGGCCGGTCTTCAGGCTGGCCAAGCCTTCGGCGTGCTTCGTGTCCTTCCAGTGGCTGTAGGCTTGCTTGTGGCACTCACCGCACTTGGCCGCCCCGACAAACTTGTTGCCGGAGGGATGCCGCAGCAGCAATTCGTCCGAGGTGGCGAGCGATTCGTCCTCGATCTGCTGCTGGTAGTTCTTCATCAACTCGCGCATGCGCGGGTCGTTTTTGAAATCGGTGTCGTTGAGTTCGACGAGATCGTAGCGGAACGGTTGGGCGGCATCGTCCGGGAAGTAACCCAGCACGCCGACGCGCTTCCCCTTGTGACCGGCTTGAAGAATCCACGTCTGGCCGACGACGACCGGTTTGGGGTCCGCTTCTTCCGGGCCGCCCGCGGTCAGGATGATCCGGAACTGCGGAAACTTACCGGCCAGTTCCTTCGCCTCGGCTTCGCTGCCGTGTGAAAGGAGCACCAGGAAGGCGGGCTTCTCCGCATTCAATTTCTCGATGACACCGGGCAAGACCTCGGCGGGATCTTTGATGGTGATGTTGGTCATGGAGCCGGCCGGCGCCACCTGGTCCCGCAGGCTGGCACCGATCACGGCGGTCACACCCACTTTGACTTCGCCCACCTGCACAAGGCGCGAGGCAAGTGGCCAACCGAGATCCGGCTGGTCGAACAACACCACGTTGGCACTCAACAGCGCCACCGACTTCTTCAACTCGTCGGGGTCGGCAACCTGCTGCTGGAGCAGAAAATCGGCACCCAGCTTCAGCTCTTCCAACCCCGTCGCCACGCCGGCATAGTGCATGTGCTTGAAGGCATCCATCAGCAGCAGGAACTTGATCTGGTCCTGTTTTCGGTTGCGCTTGACCGCCCCGCCCACATCCAATCCGGACAGCGGCCACTTCTGTTCTTGTGTCAGCTTGCGGACCAGATCGCCGCGCCGTGCCATGCCTCCGAGTTGATGCAGCGAGCATCCGCAGGGCTCGAAGTAGCCATGCTGTTCACCGGTCAACAGGAACGCGGCGGCGGGTGTCTTCCACTCGGTCCACGGAGGTTGACGCACCGCCGGGGAGGACGGTTTCTCGCCGGAAACGGACTTGGTGGAGTCCGCGCCGTTGTTGGATCCGGTCCCACTTTCAACTTTGGCGGTCGTTCCGGGACATCCCGCGATGGCGGCGCAGAACACCATCGCGATGGCCGCCATCAACCGTCTCTTGATCGAACCCGCTCCGCCGGATGAGTACTTCACTGCCGCTCCTGGAAAATCGTGAATCGGTCCTGGGGTCGCCGGTCGGCGGGATGTCAGCATCGACCGGGCCGGATTCATTGGGCCGCCGGCCACCGCTGCGCGGTGATGTGCTAACGAATCCGCGGAGGAAACGTCAAGGCAAACTCCGCGATGCGGAGGGTCGCAACTGGAATGCGCCGGCATCAGGCTGAGTCCACCAATCCCCGGCGTCGGGGGCTACTGCGCGAGGTAGTCCACGTACAAATTGAACTCGGTGATTGTCGGATGGGTCAGCTTGAGCACCACGGGTTCCGCCTTCTTGTCCCGTCGATTGGCCGCAGGGCCGGGGGGAATTTCGACTTCCACTTCGAACAACTTCGATTTTCCAAAGGTCTTCCCGTTCGAGGCGACTCGAACTTTGGCGCGACCGTTTTCGGCCTCGACTTGTTCCGCCGCGAAGTCCCCCTCCGAGTTTCGGACGTACATCGTCAGCTTGGCCTTGGCTCCTGCAGTGGCGGCGAAATCACCGAGCTTGATGACGTTGTTTTCGGGATTGAAATTACGTCCCTTGATTTCGATCGGCCCCGGTCGATTGGCGGAAAGGCTGAATTCGACCACCGTCCCGCCGCGGATGGACGTGTGCAGCTTGACGGTCTCTCGCAGCGGACCGATCGACGTTCCGGGGGCGACCGCCACTTTGATCAGGAGTCCCGACTTGCCATGTTTTTCCTCCAGAATGGCAGCGGGCGCCGGTTCCCAGGTGGCCTTGACCAGTGGATTGGGACATTCCACGCGATCGATGTGAATCTCATTCTCAACCGACGAATACAGCAATCCCTCGACGGTCGTCGGATCGGTTTCGGACAGATCGCCCATCACCCAGCTTCCTTCAGGGACCAGATGAAACGGACTGTCGACATGACCCGTGATTGAGAACACCAGCTTCTTGTTGTCGGGGTCGGTGGTATGCACATCCGCCGTCTGACGGAACCTCGTCACGGGATTCTCGATCTTCCAATTGATTTGGACTTCGGCGGTTCCACCGGGCGGAATGTCCTCATCCTCGGGGACGACCTTTCCAAACGTGCATTGGCCACACGACGTCTTACCGTGCTTCACGCGCAGCGGTCCCGGCCCCTCGTTCTTGATCACAAACGAGTGCGATCCCTTGTCGCCCCGTTCGAGCACGCCGAAATCAAACTTCGTTTCGGCGGCCACCGCCTTGCCGTACGGTCCCGCGGCCGGAATGGGCAAACCGTCCGGGTCCGCGGCGGTTGCGCCTGTCGGAAGATTGGCGACGGGAATCTGCCCCTGATAGCGACCGAGCCAGACCGTCACCACCAGCGCGGTGATCGCAAACGTGACAGTCAGCACCAGATTCACAGGCTTCATCGAACATTCCTCGTCAGTGTCGCGGTGTTGTCAGAGCTCGTCAGTGTCGTTGTGTTGTCAGGACCAGGATCGGTCGGCCCGATTCGAAGTTGCCGGGCGAGTTTACGAGATTTCCCGGCGACAATCATGCGTCCGCGCTTGCTGTTCACGCTTCCCAAGCGAGCGGGAGTTGGAAGTTTACCCACCTTCAAGCACGATGCGCAAGCGAGTGTGACCGGAAACTCACTCGATTGCTCACTCGCTCGCGCACACACCTGCTTGCGCTGCGTGCTTGTATGACGTTTCCTGCCGCTCGCCTAACGCGGCGTTGCCATGACCATCGTCTGCAAACGCTGCCGAATGGAGTCATCCAGATATCGATCGACGTGCCCCTGTTGATGAGAGATGTCGTCCTGCGCGATAGCCGACTGAGCCGTGATAACCGCATCCGCCCGTTCATCCGCCGATTCCAGTGCGAACGCCAACTCGGCCCGAATCACGGCGTTTGTTGGATACAGATCCAGCGCCCGACGCAGCCACTCCACTGCCTGACGAGCGTCCTCCCGTTCGCGCGTCCGCTGCCACTTCTGATGCCAGACGGTTCCCAAGTTTCGCGGAGCCCAGAAATTGACCGGATCGCGGTTGCGGGCTTCAAGCAGTTGCTCTACGGCCGTCTGAAACGATTCGTTGGACTGAAATCCCGCCGCGGCCGACCATTCAAATTGATGCCGCCACGGTTCGGCGGACCACGGATCGGCGAGTGCCGCCTGACGAAAGCAGGTCATCGCCGTCGCGCGACCATTCGGCCCGGTCGACCATCCCGCCGCGAGACCTTGTCGCAGCAACCCACGGCATTTCAACACCGGCAGCAGTGACGTCGCGGTCAAACCGACGATCACCGCCGCACATACGACGCCGTTCACCACGGGGCCAATCGGTCGCGCCGACGGAACTGTCGGAATGGAGACTCGCGGCGGTGGAAGGCTCATCGCCACCAGCGCGACGAGGATCTGTGAGACCCCCGGCATGCCGATCCCACCCGCGCCCAACAGATGGACCGTGAGCGTGACAGCCGCTGCCAGGGCGGCGGCGGAATCACGGAAACGATCACCGGGATCTGTGGTCGCCGCGCGCCGATCCATCACCCAGGCCACGACGAACCAGACGACCGCCAGCACCAACAGGCGGTCCTCCCACTCTCCAAAACAAGCGAGCGATCCCGCGAACGCCAGCACGGCGCCGCCTCCCGCCGCCCAATACATCGGCGAATCAGGCTTGCTCGCGCGGAGGTTCGGTTTGGACTCAGTGGACGATTCATCCGTGGGTCCGGTACTTCGCCATCGCGACGCCGCCACGAACGCCAGGCCGAGGAACACTGTCAGACCGACCAACGACAAGATTCCCCCGGTTGCCGCCACGTCGAAGAACAGGTTGTGGGGATCGGCAATTTCCTCGCTGGCTTCCGGCAACTTGTACTTCAAGTAGTGCTGACGAAAGTTGCCCGGTCCCACCCCCAGCCACAAATGATCGGCAATCAATCGACTCGTCGCCTGCCAGTATTGGATGCGGTATGCGAGCGACTTGGGTGCCTCGGACAACACCTGCCGGTCGAGCCCCCCCAGAGAGACAATCAGTGTGGTCGATGCGAGGATCGCGGCGAACGCGAGCGCCACCGGTAACAAGAGCCGGCGGGAGTTCATCAAACCTCGAAGCCGCGTGCCCGCCAACACACCTGTCAGCGGAGCCACTCGCAAAGCCGCCAGAACGAGCATCCCGCTCGCGCTGCCGATCCAGGCCGTGCGACTCTTGGTGAGCAACAGGCACCACCCCATCACACCCGCAGCCACCATCAACGGAACCAGCGATCTCAAACCGGCCCCGCGCTGACGTGCGGCGAGAACCTCACCCAGCGTCAACAACAGGCAGACTGCCAGACAGCCGCCGAAGGTGTTGGCCAGCGCGAACAGTCCCATCGGTTCGCGACTGTCGCGCAGGCGTTTCTCAAACAGGACCAGCGCCGGACCCTCCGTGGGGATCCCCGCCTGTGCCAGCTTCTGTGCGATGGCCGCCGCTTCCGAACCACTCGCCGACCGCAACCTGTCGAACAACGGACTGTACTCGGCGACAAGTTGTGGATGCGAGACATGGTGCTGGTACAGGCCATAACTGCCCAGAACCGTCCCGGTCACGATCATCGCCCGCAGGAGGGCACTCCGCTGCGGCCACTCGACGATGCCGTGGCGGAAGACGAGCCACACAATTCCGATCGCGATCCATTCCCATCCCAGATTGGCGGCCGCCCGTTTGTCACCGATGGTCAGTACGACGAACAACGCCGAGACCACCTGGCCGCCGATCCAAACGGCGACAGCGAAGTCGAGCCCGTCACAACGAATCCGTGGAAACGCGCCGCGCCAGACTCCGACCGTCCACACGAGTCCACACAGCATCCACAGTCCCGCGATCCAGAGCGTGTCACCCTGCGCCGCCGATTCCGCGGGCAGGAAGAATCGTGAGAAAAAGATCGCGGCGACCATTCCCGACCAGACTCGCTGCCATCGATGCCGGGCGTCTGCCGTCGCATCGCCAATCGATGGCTTCGATCCCTGCCGACTGGTCCGGATGACTGGAGGATTGGCGGATCTGGACATCGGGCGACTCGCTAAACAATGGGAACTTCCGCTCGTTAGCCCGCGTCCCGCGGTGCCGCTTCCAAGATCGCAATCAGCAGCAGCACACAGCCCACGCAGGCGACGATCACCAATCCCGCCGCCCAGGTCGAAACCGCGTACAACGTCAGACCGAGCAACCCGGTTGTCAGCGTTGTCAGATGCACGGTCAGCACCGCCTGAACCTTCGTCAGTCCCAGCGCCACCAGTCGGTGCGAAAAATGGCGCTTGTCCGCCTGAAACGGACTCCGCCGTTCGCAGATTCGGATCAGGATCACCGAACAGATGTCATACAGCGGGACAGCCATCACGCACAACGGTGCCAGCGCCACGTGGGCGTTCGCATCGGCGGGAGAATAAAACGTCCCCAGGATGGTCATGCAGGCGATGCTGAAGCCGAGAAAATAGCTCCCCGCATCCCCCATGAAGATTTTCGCCGGCGACCAGTTGTGAACCAGAAATCCCACCAGCGACCCCGCCACCATCAGAAAGAAGCCCCCCACGAACCAATGGGGATCGCCCGGCTTCGTCAGCATCATGACGGCGAAGATCGCACTGACGATCAGCGCGATCCCACCCGACAAACCGTCCATGTTGTCGAGGAAGTTGAAGGAATTCACGAGCACCACGAACCACACCACCGACAGGACCGCGCCGACCCACGGGTTGCTGACAAACACGGTCGCCCTGACGCCGCTGGCCACGATGGCGATGGACACACCGAATTGCAGCGACAACCGCAGCTTCCACGACAGCGGCCGAAAATCGTCGACCAAACCGGTCACGGCCAGGACTGTGGCCGCGCCAATGATCGCCCAAAGTTCCCGCGCGCGGAACATGGCACCCGCCAAGTGCCGGGCCAATTCCTCGGGCAACCAGCCGGGCGGATTCTGCTGCCAAGTCCAAATCAACAGTTGTGCCGCGGCCAATGGCAGAACGACTCCACACCAGATGCCGACTCCACCCCCCAGCGGCGTCGGAACCAGATGCACCTTGCGAGCCGCAGGCTTGTCGATCAGCCCGACCATCGGTGCCAGCCGCCGCATCAGAGCGGTCGCCAACAGCGACGTCGCAAACGCGGAGACCAGACAACCGGTAATCAACAGCCACATGGAATTGCACTGATCCAGAGAAACGCACTGACCCGGAAACTGATCCAAAAGTACGACCGATTGGGAATCCGCCTGGGAAACGTGATTGAGGTGTCCGGCGGTAACCATCCCGTGACAAAAACGGCAGTGAAACAGGGGATCACCCCGGTATCAAGGCATCGGACTCTACGCTTGCTCCGATCGGGATCGTTTGCGCATTGTCCGAACTTGATGACGGTTCCACGTTGATACCAACACAGGGTCCATCGATCCGAAGCGTCATCAATCATTGGACTCGGGTCGAAGGATGTCCGCATCCGCCGCGAGACGCTTTGATTTCGCCGGTCTTCGATAGCCCTGAACTTCCGTCGTGTGAGTCGTCCCGGTGGCCAATCTGCCCGCATCCGACACAACTTCGTGCGCATTCTTGTCAATCTGACATTTCGTACGGGTGAACCCCGGCAACCTTGACGTGTCATAACTCGCTGCTACGGTTAACGCTGAGAGCTCGCTTGAAGTTTGCGCCGCGAACGGCACGGGGCATGCTCTTCAAATCTGACGACTACGGCAGGCAACTTGCTCAACAACAACGTTCGAAGTCTTCACACCCAACGGGAGGGAGGCTACCTTGACAAGCATCCATGAGGAATCAGCGAACAAGCCATTCAATCCGCAACTGATCGTCCGACGGCTCGCCGCAGCCGAAGGCTATCTTGAGTTGCAACTGCCAACGTACGCGCTGGACGAATTGAACCTCGTCGACGACGCGGGCCCGTTCGAGCCGATCGCCCAGTTGTTTCGGGGTGAGGCCCTGCAGGCCCAGGAGAAATACGCGGAGGCCATCCAGCCGCTGAACCTCGCGGCGCAGATGTTCCCGAAACCGTTTAATCAACGAGCCTTCGTCGCGCTGAGCAATTGCTATCGCCATGAGGGTCAGGATCAACTCGCCGACCAAGCCGCCGCCGCGGCCGTTCCCCCGGATGATTTGCCAGGTTCAGCGGCCCTGCAACTGATCATCATGCCGATTTTCCAGGTCAAAACCGACAGCCTGAATCGCCACAAGGACGGCCACAATTGACGACGCGGCATTGCGAAGCCGACTTCTGAAATCCTCTCACTGACTGTTCGACCCAGTGTCGAGTTGCCCGCACTCCAGCCTCCCGCGACCATCCGCGGGAGGCTGTTTTCATTCTCCCCCCGACGCGCCTGCATTCAGTTCACGCTGGTTGCATTGCACATTCCAATGGCCATGCTTCCGCGTCGGTCGGGACTCACTTCCTTGTGACCCACCGCCATCGCGCCTAGAATCGCCCCTTCGCCTTTTGCCACTCCAATGGACTGCCCGCCATGTCTCGCCGGTTTGTGACTGACCTCAAAGATGGAGACATCGTCGAAGAAGTCTTCCTGGTTTCCGACAAACAACTACGCGCCAACCGAAATGCCGCGCTGTACATGTCCGTCGATCTCCGGGACCGGACCGGCGTCATCAACGGACGGATGTGGAATGTCACCGAAGAGGCGTGTGCCCACATCCAGACCGGCGGGTTTGTCCGGGTCAAAGGCAAGGTGCAGCTCTTTCAGGGGACGCTGCAATTGATCCTGACGCACTGCGACAACGTCGCGTTGTCGAGTGTCGATCCGGCCGACTTCGAGTCGATGACCTCGCAAAAAATCGAAGAGCTGTTCGGCCAGTTGCGGACACTGCTGCTCGGTTTCGAACATCCCAGCCTGCGGATGTTGATGGAATGTTTCCTGCTCGACGAGTCCGTGATGCGGGCGCTCTGTGAGACCCCCGCCGGCGTGAAAGCCCACCACGCGTACCGCGGCGGACTGCTGGAACATCTGGTCACACTGCTGAAACTCGCCCGCAAAATCTGCGAAGTCTACGTGGAACTCAACGAAGAGCTGCTGATGGCGGGGGTCTTCCTGCATGACCTGGGCAAGACCCGCGAGTTGTCCTGCGAATCCGGATTCTCTTACACCGACGAGGGTCAGTTGCTGGGGCATCTGGTCATCGGTGTCGAGATGCTGACCGACAAGATTCGCCAGACCGAGCAAATGAGCGGCGAGGTGTTTCCCGAAGAACTGACGCTGCGGTTGAAGCACATGATTCTCAGCCACCACGGACACTACGAATTCGGCAGTCCGCGGTTGCCGATGACTCCGGAAGCCGTCGCACTGCACCTGCTGGACAATCTGGACGCCAAACTGCACGAGTTCACCAGGGTGATTCAGGACGACACCAACAGCGCGTCGCACTGGACGCTGTACATTCCCCGCCTGGACCGCAAGATCTTCAAGGGATCGAAGTAGTCGCCGAGCCGGGATCATTCGGCGGGTCGGTGAAAGCGGACGCGTGACGTGACGCCGTAGTCTGGCACCACTTCTCAGCGGCGAATTTCCTGCGATGCCGGCTTCGCTTGGCGGAATTCAGCGGCGAACTGCTCATCGTCTTTCAGCGAGCGTTTGAACTGGGCCAGTCGCTGACGAATGCGGTCGACCGTCAGACGGATCGGCCGCGACATCAGATGGACAATTTGCTGCGGAGTGAATTCCTCCAGTTCCTTCACAGTCTCCACCCGCAAGAACTCAAACACCTGCCGGCACTGATAGTCGTCATGGAAGAGCATGTACAGCTTCTCTTCCTGTGTGACCAGCGGCCGTCCCAGTGACGCCTCTGCCTTGGCCGGTTCCGCAACCGCGGAATTCGGGGCGGGAGAGGCTGCCTTCTTCTTGACGACAGTTCGCGGCAGAGGCTTCGCGGTGCCCTTCGGCGAGCGAGTCGCTTTCTTCACAGCGACCTTCGCCGACACCACCGTTTTCTTCACAACCATCTTTGCCTGCTTGGCGGCAGTCTTTTTCTTGGGCATGTGATTCCCACGTGATTCTGGAAGTCCACGTCTCTCGGTCTGCTCAACGGAACCCGGCGATTCGCCCGCCAATATAGCCCGGTTCACAGAGGCGCGGAAGTACCTGCGACCTTTCTGAAAGTGCATCGTTGTCCGCCGAGTCAGACTCGATTTGCAGGTTCCGCTTCGTCGGGATGTCCGTGCGAAAGTCTACTCACCGAAACAACGCGACTCACAATAATACATTTCAAGATATTTTGCGTTGCAACGACATGGTCGATCGATCAGGATACCCGCCGCTAACTTGAGCAATTCTTGCCCAGGCGGTCTGGTGCATACGATCTCTGACATTTCCAAATCGCGACCAAGTTTTTCTCAAGGTGAGGATGACGTCTCATGGGCTCACTCCGTTGCCACAATTGTCAGACCCCGCTGAATGTCGATGACGAAACGCTGGATCCGGACATTTCCTGTCCGATGTGTGGCAGTCGAGACCCGCTGGGCGAACCGTCCATCACGTCACTGCAAGCGGTTCACTCAAGAATTGGCCGCTTTCTGCTGCTCGAAGAGGTTGGCCGCGGTCAGTTCGGAACGGTCTGGCGGGCGCGCGACACCCGGTTGGAGCGAATCGTCGCGCTCAAGATTCCACGGCGGGATGACCTCACCCCGCACACGCGGAACATGTTCCTGCGTGAAGCCAACGCCCTCGCCCTGTTGAACAATCCCAACATTGTCCGGGTCCATGAAGTCTCGGAGGTCGAGGGACAGATCTACATCGTCAGCGAATTCATCAACGGCGACGATCTGAAACTCTGCCTGGCGGGCGACAGCTTTTCCACAGTCACCGAAGTCGTGCGGTTCATGATCACGACCGTCGAGGCGGTGCAGTATGCGCATCAGAAGGGAATTGTTCATCGCGACCTGAAGCCCGGCAACATTCTGGTGGACAGCATCCAGCAACCGCACATCACCGATTTCGGACTGGCAAAGATCGAGTCGCACGATACCACGATGACCGTGAACGGCGACCAACCGGTGGGAACGCTTTCGTACATGTCGCCCGAACAGGCGTCGGGCGTTGTTCACGAATTGGATTGTCGATCGGATGTGTTTTCGCTCGGGGTGATCCTGTACGAGATGTTGACGCGGAAGCGACCGTTCCCCGGAGTCGCGGCCGACATTCTGGAGAAGATTCAGAACGCCGAACCGATCCCGTTCCGGCAGGCCAAACCGGGCCTTCCCCGCGACTTGGAGACGATCTGCCTGAAAGCCCTCACGAAGGATCCCAGTCGGCGCTACCAGTCCGCCCAAGAGATGGCGGACGATCTGCGACGATTCGCGTCCGGCGTGCCAACCATTGCGCGCCCGATGACTCGGACGGAAACCGCCACGCGCTGGCTGAGCAAGAATCGCAAGGTCGCCTCGGCTTGCACAGTGGCTCTGGTCAGTCTTGTCGTCGCCGCCCTGTCCTTCATTCCGTCGCCGAATCCGAACATTCCCGTGGAGTTGACGACGAATCCCCCCGGCGCACGGCTGTTCTTCTTCCCGCTGGATCCCGTGACGGCAGAGCCCCTGGATGACAAAATCATTCGCGCCGGCAGGACGCCAACCGCGCTGCGCCTGCCACCGGCAGACTATCTGGTCGTGGCCAAACTCGACGACGGCCGGTTCCACGAAGTCCATCGTCACGTGCCGCAGGATCCGCGGCGACTTCCCGAAATGTTTCCGCATCGCGATTGGAAATTGGACAAGCGGGGCGTCGTGAATTTGCCGAGAATCACAATTCCCGCGTTGGATGTGAACAAGGGCATGGCGACTTTTTCGGGTAGCGACAACTTTGGCATCGGCCAGCCCGACGAGAATGGCCGTCCTAATGTGACGCATCGCATCGCGCCATTTGACCTCGACACGCATGAGGTGACGGTCGACGAATTCCGCAAGGCTTTTAATGGTAAATTGCCGGGGAATCTCGGCCCTACATCACCGGACGCGGGTAAGTTTCCAATGACTGGTACGCTCTACGACTATGCAATTTGGTATGCGGAACTCATGGGCAAGCGACTACCGACTGAGCGTGAACATGAGTTTGCGACGACGAACGGCGGAACCACGAAATACCCTTGGGGAGACACCGACCAATCGATCCCGTCAACACTGTCGCCGGTGGGCAATTTGGAATTCGACCGCACTGCGACAGATCCGCGGGTTTATGGGCTGTTATCCAATGGAGCGGAATTCACGGCGACTCGTTACCTGTCGGAATTCCACAGTGGGTTGAACGGTTCAGAACGACTTGGGGGGCGAGCGCTCTCGCTTTCCATTGCGAACCCATCCACGACTTTCGTGCCGTTGCCGGAGCGAATCACAGTACGCGGAAGTAGCGCCGAACCAGGGTCGGAAAGGGATGCCAACCACTTCGCGTCCCAATTACGATCAGCTCGGCTCCGGATGCAGGTCGTTAACGGTGTGGGTTTTCGTTGCGCCCGTAGTAATGCACAGCGGTGGTGAGCCCGTGGTTTCGGGCAACACGGATTCCACTCGCATTTGGGCTCGGACGAGTATTGACGACTGAAGACTCGTCAACTGAATCGTGTGATTGCGTTCCCTCGGCAGGTCGAAACAGCGAAGGTGGAAAAAGAAAAGCGGTGACAAGTCACCGCTTTCCCTACACGTCGACTCTTGAATTCGTTGAGTCTTCCAGCGAATGCGAAACGGAGTGGATGATGAACTCCCCCGAATTCACTCCCCTCTCATTCAGACAACGGAGTTGCGGTCACAACTTGGTACTTGGTGCTGCCGACCGTAATCTCCGCGACGTTGGTGTCCAAGATCTTCACTTGGCTTGTCACATCACGAACTTTTTGGCTGGCTGGAGGAACGGTGATTTCGTGCCCAATCGCAAAGTCCGAGACAGTGGCAGTCTTGCCGCCGCCAAGCTCCTGCGCTTCGACACGGAACACCTGCAGCTTGGCGAAGTGAAGCGTATTCCCCTTGGTGAAACTGACGAGCATGTTCGCGTCCGCCAATTCCTTCGTTTCAAACTCGAACGGGCGCCCCTTGATCTTGCCCTGCCCTGATTTCAGAACCAGCTTCTCGTCCCACTTTTGCGGTCCGTTGAGCTTCGTGCCGGGCTTGAAAAGTTGGCCGGGGCTGATCGACGCAAAAGGAATGGACAGACACTGGCTTGAGGGACAGGCCCCACACGGATCGGAGTTGTTCGTGGAGTAGTTTCCCATCAACATGACAGGTCGACCGGTGGTGCAGTCGGGGTAAAAATGAACTGCATAGTAGCAGTGGAACCCTCCCCAACCACCCATGTCGAAGAACGCACAGGTGCAGTCGATTCCCCCATCGACCGCAGTTTGAAGCTGCGGGCAGCGCACGCTGGCAGCCGCACTCGGCTGATGTGTGACCCCGACACAACGGCGTCTTGTGACGGGTCGACAACCGCGAGCCGCTTCGGCATCTCCACAAAACCCTGCGACGATCGCAGACAACGCAATAGTCGAAACCAATAACAAACTCTTCATCGAACCATCCTCCGTGCAGGTTACTCAATCCGCCCCGGCTTCAACTTAGAACCGGGCGAGTCCAAGGCGGAATCATACACGCCGGCAATGAAGGCATCCACTCATTCTTGACATTCCTTGACAATTCGGCACACGGCACTGACGCACCACCCCCGCCCCTGCGCATGTTTCCACGTGCGTCCGATTGGGGACTGCGGTAATTCGTCGCCAATTCCCTGTGGAAGCGGAACCTCGTCGCAATGTTTTTGCGACGTCACAGGTGCCGATACAGCGCGGTACTGACACAACCGTGGTTAGCTTGGGCGACGGTGGCGGCGAAGTCAGCGAGGTATCCGCGGATGTACTCGCGCGGCTTCGGCTGCCAGAGACTCCGTCGGCGGGACAGCTCTTCCTCGGGGACGTGCAGCGTCACCGTGCCCGTGGGCAGGTCGAAACTGATCGCATCGCCATCGTGAACGAATGCGATCGGGCCGCCGACCGCCGCCTCGGGAGCACAGTGGACGCCGATCGCTCCGTGTGAAATCCCCGAGATCCGCGTATCCGAAATCAGCGCGACCTTGCCGTTCAATTCCGGCACCGACAGCGCCGACGCCGCCAAGACCACCTCCGGCATCCCCAAGGCCACGGGGCCGAGGTTTCGCAGCACGATGACACTACCCGGTGAGATGCGCCGTTGTTCCACCGCCTCGGACACATCGCGTCCGCTGTCGAAGCAGATTGCGGGACCGCGGAACCGGGGTTCGGCAAGGCTCGATACCTTGAACACGATTCCATCCGGTGCCAGGTTTCCGAAACAGACCTGCATGTCGGCGAACGGTTTGAACGGGGCGTCCACCGCCGCAATCAAGTCTTGGCCGGGCGGTGGTGCAGGAGCTTCTGCGACATTCTCGGCGATCGACCGGCCGGTGACTGTCAGGCAGGCACCGTCGATCAGCCCCGCCCGAATCAGATGCTTGAGCAACACCGATGTGCCGCCGAGTTTGTGCAGGTCGACCATCGTCTTCGTCCCACGAGGGGCGAAGTTGCACATCACCGGAGTCCGCCGGAAGATCGCTTGAAAATCCTTCAATCTGAAATCCACCCGGGCCTCGCGCGCCAAGGCCAGCAGATGGATCACTCCATTCGTGGAACCGCCGACGGCGGCAATCATGGTCGCGGCGTTCACAAAAGCGCGGTGCGTCAGGATGTCGCGCGGGCGGATCTGTTGCTCCAAAAGATTCCGCACCAGTTTCCCCGCGGCCAGACAATCTTCTTTCTTCGCGGGATCGATCGCGGGAATCGAGCTGCTTTGCGGTGGCATCAGTCCGATCGCCTCCATGCACAGTCCCCACGTATTGAATGACGCCGCGATGCCACAGCCGCCGGGACCGGGACAGGCGAGCCGTCGGATCTCGTCCGCCTCCGATTGCGGGATCGACCCCACTGACGCCGCGGCCTGGGAGTCATAGACATCCAAGATTGAAATGTCGCGACCTTGATAACATCCGGGGTGAATGCTGCCACCGCTCAGGATCAGACCCGGATAATTCATGCGAGCCAGCGCCATGGCGAAACCAGGGCCGTTCTTGTCGCAGTGATGCAGGCCGACCATCGCGTCGTAGCAATGCGCGGTGACCACGCACTCGGCCGAATTGGCGATCAGGTTCCGCGACACCAGGCTGGCGCTGCCCCCTTCGAGTCCCTGGGTCAGGTTGTCGCTGACGGCGGGAGTTCCAAATGCAAAGCCCAGCAATCCCGCCGCCCGGCACCCCTCGGCCACGAGCCGGCCGAGTTCATACGCATGAACGTTGCACAGGTTCCCTTCGAGCAGCGGGACGCCAATCCCGACTTGCGGCTTGTCAAAGTCGGCCTCGGTCATCCCCAGGCCGTGAAAGAATGCGGTCACCCCGCGCTGCCATCCGTGCGTCAATTGCCGGCTGTTCCAGTTCAAATCGGTCATGATCAACAGGTTCCCGCGGGACGCTCGATGGGAAGCGAGCGAATGGAAATCGGAATGTGAATTCAGGCCGCGTCATCATGACCGTAACACTCGTGACACAGCAATGGTCCCCCAATTCCAACGGCACCACCTTTTTCACCGTGAGCGCCACCGTTGCCGGATTCAATCAGGCGATCACCCTGTGATCCGTCGGGTGTGCATCTCAATTCTGGGTGAAATCGAATGCTCGGGTTGTTCTCGACTCTGAAAGAGTAATGTGAGCGGCAGATGAATGTTTGTCCCCCTACAAGCACGACGCGCAAGCGAGTGTGCCTGAAAACTCACTCGCTTGCGCGTCGTGGTTGTCTGCCGATTCCTGCCCCCGGCCCACGAGCCGCCGCGACTTCGACAGACCGGGATGAACCCCCTTTCGGATTCCACCCAGGATCGTGACGCATACCCTGATCCGTCCTGGATGAGCGAAGACTCTTGCTGATTTCCACAGGACTCGACGATACGATACCCGCGTCGGTTTCGGCTCCGTTCGCCGGGTGATTCCTCCCCATCGGAAGTCCTGTCATGTCGCGCACCGTTCGTCAAATGCTGGTGCTGGCCTCGTTGCTGGCGTTGCTGGTGGCCATTGGTTCACCGTTTGTTCCGCCCAACCTGCGGGGTCAGGTCAATAACAACCAAGGGAATAACCAGGGCAACAACGGCGGTGCGGGTGGCATCAAGATCGATGCCGCGGGGGTGGTCAGTCTGGCCATCGCCAACGATGCCTCCGGCACCCTGGACAAGAAGCGGCGCGAAGCGGTCGCCAAGAAGACGCTGAACGCCGATCTCAACCTGCCCAGCAAGCTGCGGTATGTGTCGCTCGTCGAATTGGAGCGGACCGTCGAGCAGCATCTGTCTCAACAGAAGCCGATCCCCGACGAAGTCTTTTTCCTGGCGGGACTGCAGCAGATCGAAGAAGTGTACGTGCTGCCCGAAACCAAGGATCTGGTGATCGCGGGTCCGGCCGAAGGATTCGCCCCTGATGCCGTCGGCCGCATGATCGGAGTGACCAGCGGGCGTCCCGTGTTGCGGTTGGATGATTTCGTCGTCGCGCTGCGGACGTTGTCGCAGACGCAGCAAGTCGGCTGCTCCATCGACCCGGTCCCCGCGCGGCTGGCGGAGTTGCAGAGATTCATTCAGCAGGGTCGGCCGGCCACGGCAGATGTCGTGGAATCGCGATTCAAGCAGATGGACGACATCCTTGGCCTGCAAACGGTCCGCGTCGACGGAGTGCCGGCGGAATCTCATTTCGGCGTGGCGTTTGTCGAGGCGGATTACCGGATGAAGCGGATCTCGATGGGCCTGGAGAACCCGGGCGTGAAAGGGTTGAAGAGCCATCTGGCGATGATCGGCGCGGGCCAAAACACGATGCAGCGCTGGTGGTTCGTTCCCCTCTACGACGCGATCTACCGCAGTCAGGACGGTCTCGCGTTCCGCTTCGCTGGTCAACGACTGCAACTGCTGGCCGAAGAGGAATTGTCCGATGCCCAGGGCAACCGGTTCGCCGCCGCCACCACGCGCGTTTCGACCAAGGCCTTTGCCAAGCAGTTCACGGAAAAGTTTCCCGAACTGGCGGCCAAATCACCCATCTTCGGCGAACTGCAGAACCTGACCGACTGGGCCGTGTTCGTGGCTCTGCTGCAACAGGAGAAGCTTGCGGAAAGTGTCAATTGGAAGATGACGACGCTGCTGGACGAGAAGCGGTTGAGCGTCCCCACGTTCAACGCGCCGAAGCAGGTTCCCTCCGCAGTGAATTACAAACGGGCGGGGAGCGTGATCGTCGGTCTCGTGGGAGGCGGAGTTGTCATCAGCCCCAGCCAGACGCTGAAGAAGTCTGTCACACAGGCCCCCGCCGAACAGCGCCTGGACTCGGCCCGCGAGACCGCGACATCCACCACTCGCAGCGAGACCCATCGCTGGTGGTGGGATGCCGCGAAGTAAGGCTGGAGGCTGGAGACCGTAGGCGGGACGAAAGAGACCGAGTGGATTTCCGCTGTGCGCGAAACGCCCGTCTCCCTGTTGTCGCGGTCTCAGCCTCCAGCCTCCCGTCTCCAGTCTCCCGCCGTTACACTCGTGCCCACTCAACCAATCTCCGAGAAAGGCACGCCATGACCGCAGCGTCTTCGTTTGTCATCAACGTCACCATGGCCACGTTTCAGAACGACGTGGTGCAGAAATCGATGGAGATTCCCGTCGTCATCGACTTCTGGGCGCCGTGGTGTAATCCCTGCAAGCAACTCGCGCCGATCCTCGAAAAGCTGGCGGCGGACTTCGGTGGCAAGTTCATACTCGCCAAGGTCAACACCGACGAAGAGCCGCAGATCGCGCAGGCGTTTGGCGTGCAGAATTTGCCCACCGTGTTCGCCCTCATCCAGGGACAACCGGTCGACCAGTTCTCCGGTGTGATGAGTGAAGAGCAGATCCGTCAGTGGCTGACTCCGCTGCTCCCCTCACCGGCCCAACAATTGGCCCAGGAAGCGATGGCGTTGGTGGAGACCGACCCGAAGGGGGCGGAAGCCAAGTTTCGCGAAGCGCTGATCCTGGCTCCCAAAGAGGACTCGCTCAAGATCTGTCTGGCGAACGTGCTGCTCAAACAAGGGCGGTTGGAAGAATGCAGCACAGTGATCGAATCGCTCGCCGCGCGCGGATTTCTGGAACCGGACGCCGAGCGGATCAAATCAGAACTCGACCTCAAGCTGGCCGCCGCCGAAAGCGGGGGAGTTGACGAAGCCCGCAAGGCGGCCGATGCCGACCCGACGAACTTGATCCTCCGCATCCGCCTCGCCGACGCCCACGCCGCCGTCTCACAGCACCGCAAGGCACTGGAGATCTGCCTCGACGTCGTCAAACAAGACTTCGGCGAAGCGCGCAACGAGGCCAAGTCGACGATGGTCAAGATCTTCGATGTCCTCGGCCCCGCATCCGAACTGACGGGCGAATTCCGCCGTCAACTGGCGACGGCGCTCTATTGATGCCATCGAACCACGAAGGTCGCGAATGGAAGAACAACAAATGGTCGCGAAGTCGCCAAATTGTTCGTCGCAGCACGAGAATGAACTTGCCCTGAATCGTTCGATCTGGTGGATCGTGTTGGTGTGCGCGATGTGCTGGTCCTTCGGTTGTACGACACAACCAGCCACCCCCCGAAGGGGTCCGCTTCGGACCAAGGGTCGAATCTCGTCGGCGATACCAAACAACTAGACGATGCTGAAGCAACAACTTCAAACGTGGAGGACGATGAGGACGAAAAGGTCTGGCCAGCGCATGCCAGCGGGCCACCACACTCTGGTGATGAACATGTCACGGTCGCAGAGCGGCCACTCTTCAACAGCCTCTGGGACCGTAATGCAGGAATAACGCAAGAGGACAGTGATGGCCACATCGTCTACATTCGGCTGGACCATCCCACCGACAAGCTGCTTCTGCAGATTGCAAAACTGCCGCGACTGCGGGAGCTGTGGCTTTTCGGAAGCCCGCGGCTTTCTGTGGATGCACTGAAAGCGTTGGGTGATGTCCTGACGTTTGAAGTTCTCAATCTGTTTCATACGCCCAACACCAATTCTGCCCTGTCCGCATGGTCGAGATTGATTCGTTTGAAGCGGTTGAGTTTGGAAGAGTGCGGAGCGACGGATGATGCGGTCGTCGTCATTGACCGGTTTCGCGAACTGGAGCAGTTGGGACTGCCCGGCAACAAGCTGACAGATGCCGCGATGAATGCCGTGGTGAATCTGACCAAATTGCAGTCGCTCAATCTGGCAGACGGTAGGCGTGAGTCAGGATCGATGCGGATCACGGACGACGCGATGCCAAAGCTCGCCGGACTTCAGGTGCTCACAACCCTACAGTTGAACGATCAACCTCTGACCGGTGCCGGGCTACGCCATCTGACGACCCTTCCCCACCTCAATTGGCTGGAACTTGGTGGTTCCACGATCCGAGACGATGTCATGGCCGCTTTGGCGGATTGCCAAAGTCTGCGGCATCTGCTCCTGCACAACACGCAAGTGACAGACGAGGGTTTGGGGCAGATCGACGGTCTAGTAAACCTTGAGTTGTTGCATCTCCAAGGAGGGCCGTTCACCGATGCCGGGATCGCGCACCTCGGACGTTTGAAGAACCTCAAGAAACTCAGCCTCTTTGGTTCAAATCTCTCAGACGAATCGTTGGAGCATGTCAGCCACTTCGATTCGTTGCAGGACTTATGGATTCGGTCTGCCATTCATGCGAACGGACCTTCGCCAAGATTCACAGCCGCGGGATACGCACATCTGGCGCGAATGAAACATCTACGACTGTTGTGCCTGGAGGATGTCGACATCAATCCCGCGGTTCCATCTTTGTGTGAGATGACATGGTTAGAGACCCTGTTTCTGGACGAATCGAAACTGAGTCAACAATCTCTTCGCCAACTTTGGGACTCCCCCCTGCGGCGCAAGACAAATGGAAAGGGCGGTCTGCCAGATCCGAATTTGCCTCGCGAAGGCCGCTAAAACACGACTGAAGTCGGTCGCTGCTTCAAAACGGTCCGATGCGTTCGTAGAATCTCGGGCCTTCCCACCTGATTCCCTTCCCGCCCCAGGATTGCTTCACGATGCCTACCCTGATTCGCTTGTTGGCTGTAATTGCGTGGATGGTCTTACTGATCGGAGTGGCTGCGGCTCAAGAGACTGCGGTTCGTTCACAGGCGGTTGTGAACCTTTCCTTCGACGAGGATTCCGGGCCCGCGAAAGATACTGCGACCGTGGGACAGACGCCGGACGAGGGGAAGTTCGTCAACGATCCGGTGCGCGTCTCCAGCCCGTTCTGGAATCAAGCCGGCAAGAAGGCCGTGCAGTTGGATGCCGCGCGGCAGCAGTTCATCGAGATTCCCGATAGTGCCGATGTCGATGCACCGAGCGCGGTTTCGTTCGGGCTGTTCGTGGTCAACCTGACCGAGCCGGCCGACGCCACGTATCACGGGCTGGTCGCAAAGCGCGGCGTCGACAATGGAAAGCCGTCGACGAATTACGGCATCAACTTTCAGATGCAGGCCGACAACTTTCAGGTCTACATCCACGACGGGACGAACTACAAGGTCGTGACGTACAGCGCCAAAGAGGCGCTGCCGTAC
>JANMLE010000690.1:0-10117 GCA_031372385.1 Planctomycetota bacterium
ATGCGTTCGATGCGCAGCGGATCGGCGGGGACGGGTTGAATCTCCACTTCGGGCTGCTTGGTCTTAGTGATGACCGCGAACTGGAGCTTGATCGGCTTGTCGGCAAATTGTTGGACCAGTTCGTGGTAGACGATCAGTTGCCCCTCGCCCGCGTTGACGTCACCGGCTGACCAGCGGCTCCGGGCCGTCTTGAAGTCGGTGACGACCACGGCCTCGTCGGTCTCGACCATCAGGTCGAGGCGGGCGAGCAGGTCGGGACAATCGGCGATCACGGAACCCTGCAACTCCTCTTCGATCCCGAGCATCGAACCGGCGGGACGTGAGAGGTCACTGGCCACGAATGCCTGCAGCATCCGGTCGGCCAGCGAGCCGAGACTCGCCAGGTCTTCCGACTTGCCGAACTGGACGGCCGCCAGATCAGACTGGCTCCACGTCGAGTGATAGACCGCCAGCAGGGCCTCGACGCTGAGCGTCCGTCTCGCTGCGAGTTGCTCCCCAAAAAACGCTTCGAGGGCCGCATGAATGGCCGCACCGAAGACGAGATTGGCGGAGACAAACTCTTCCGGGAGCTGGTCGAGGTAATGGAACTGGTACTTCAACGGGCACTTGAGGTAGGTGCTGATGGCCGACCAGGAGAGATAGGACCGGCCGGTCAGGGATTCGGCAATTTGTGAGGCATCGGACACGGGATCGGCGAACGCGATCATGCGGGGCTCCCCGCGGGGGTGGCGTTGAGATCGTCGATCAACTGGCTGGCCTGGCGCAGCGACAGGTCTTTGGCCCGGTAGAGCCCGAAGCGATCCCGCAGCAGGTCGGTCAACGCGAACTGCTGCCGCGTGGCGATCGCATGCAGGGCCCGGACCTGGCTCTGGGTCGCCTTCCGTCCGCTGGCTCCCGTGTGCGAACGAGCGCCGTTCGGCGAACCATTGGGCGAGCCATTCGTTGTGGGAGCCGGGCCAGAGTTACGGCCATTCGCGGAACCGTTCGGGTGGCCGTGGTCGTACCCGTTTCCGCTGCCGATGGGGGGACCATTGGGAGCAGGATCGGACGCGGCGGCGGCCGAACCCGTCTGGCTGGCCAGTTCATCATTCACGGCCTGCCGGCAGGCGATGTACGCCACGCGGACCTTCTGTTGCAGGCCGTCGAGGTCGTGGAACAGCAGGCTGCCGTCGAGTTCCAGCTCGATGTCGCAACTCGCCCCCAACGAACCGAAATCGCGCTGGCCGACCTTCTTGGCGAGGCCGACCTTGACTGTCATGGGCATGGGGTTGTCTCCGTAAACGAACAGGCCCCGCCGGCATCGTGGTGACACCGGCGGGGCGGATTGATGGGGAATTCGGCTGTGATGAACCAGACGTGTCAGGCTTCGAGTTGCTGCAACTGCTTGAGCGACGCCAGGGTCGTTTTCATCAGCCGGGACTGGCGGCGCTGCTGCCGGGCGGCGGCGATCAGGGCGGTCACGTCCTGGAGAGCGGTGCGCAGCGTGTCACGCAAGCGTTCGGCCAGGGCGATCACGTCGTGCGACGCCGGAATGGACGACGTCGGAGGCGTGGCGGGATTCGTCTCCGCACCCGCCAGGGGAGGCAGGCGGTTCACGGGGCCTGGACTGCCGTTGTTTCCGGACATGCGATGTTCCTTCGCGGAAGAGGGTGGGAAGTGGGAAGTGTCGCGACGATCCGACGGGGACAATCGAGACGACGGGGTTGCTGATGGCGAGGCGATGCGTTGGGCGTCACTGCAGGCCGCCAGCGCACTGGCGGGGTCCAGCATCTGCCAGAGATACGTGCGCCGGGCGTCCGTGCAGACGCAGGGGGCTTCGGCGTTCACGAATCCGAGTTCCGTGAACCCCAGATCAAGAGCCCGGGCGATGAACTCGTGATTGGTTTGCACACACAATTCCGGTCCCAGACGGCGTGACCGGCTCAACACCAGCTCCGTCAGGGGGACGTGTCATCCTGACGCGCCCGGATCGCGACGCTGCCAATGAGGTCCACCGTGACCGGGCGTTCCGGCGTGTCATCACCGGGCAGACGCTCGATCCGCCCCGACAGGAATTCGGCGTCGGCCGCATCGAGTTGCAGGTGCGTGACCACCGCGGACGGAGCCGGGATGATCCGATCGACGTCGGGAAACCGGCCCTGAAGCTGAATGGCGTGGTGAATCGTCCAGGTTCCCACCTGCACCGTCACCCAATCGGTGGTTTTGCCAATCTGGACGACTTGGTTGCGGGGCAGTTCCCGGCTGGCGAAGACGTCGCTCGCCTCCATCAGGACATCGGCATCCCAGCCGAACACGAATCCGGTCTGGACGAGGAGTTGGTGGCCATCCGTGGCCGCCAGCGAACCCCGCCCCTTGAGCTGCACGCAGCCGAGGGCGTAGCGGGTGGCATTCTTCTCCGTCGTCTCCATCACGTCCCGCAGGGCGGTCAGCAAGTCGGGCTCATTGGTGGCGAACCCGGCCGGCAGGGGCGGCAGGTCGGGAACTGTGGCGGCGTCCGCGACCTGATAGACGCGGCGCTGGGGAAGACCCCCCTCATCCCAGGTGGCGACAATCTGGCCGGGCTCGCTCAGGCGAATCATGACCAGGTCGCCGCTCTTCCCTTCACAGTCGGCGAAGAGTTGCAGGGGGACGGTGAGATCCGCCGCCACGTACCGGCCGCCATCGCGGTATTCCACGGCCATGCGGTGGTTGGCCGCACTCAGGCTGACCGCGTCCGGCGTCGCCACCAGCCGCACGTAAGGGGCTGTGAATTTTCTACTTCCGAGAGTCGTTTCGCCGTAGGGTGCGTGGAGTCTTCGGAACGCACCGGCAGGAGAATCACCGTTCCAGCGATGGTGCGTTCCGAAGACTCCACGCACCCTACTTCGCAAACTCGGACGTAGTAAATGCACAGGCCCTCACTCGTCGTGATTCGTCGTCCCCAAGCCGTTGTCAAAACCCGTGCAACCCGATGATCCAGTTCCGTCGTCCGGTTGAACTTCCCTTGCATCCACGCCCCCAGTAGGAATCCCATCATGGCCACTTTTGAAGTCAATGCCGCGACACTCACCGTCCCCGCCGCCAAGGAATGCACATTCACGGTCAATTTTGCCGATTGCGGTTGCGATGCGACGGTGGCGTCATGCGTCGACGACGCGGCGGCCGTCAGGTACGCCAACGGTGGCGTGTCCGTGCCAAGTGCCGGTCTGCCGGGGGCGGGCGGATTCGGTGCGTCGTGGAGTCAGGGAGGCCGTTACACGACCAATACCAAGTCAAACTTCAGCGTCGGCTGTGGTGCCTGCCGACTTCCGGAGGGGCAGTGGAGGATTACGCTGGCGTTCGACGACGATGCCGAGTGCAACGCACCGGCGGCGACTGTTCGCGTCGTCGGGCCTGATGGACTCGTGCTCGAATTCAACATCAGCGGCGGCGACTATCTCGCGACGCTCGGCTCGAAGGTCCAAATGACGTACGAGGCGGGCCAGTACATCCAGTCAAATCCTGACGGCAGCAAGGTCACCTATTCAGCGACGACGGGCATGTATGTGAGTCAAAGCGACTCCGCCGGGAACACGATCTCTGTTGTCGAACGGGCGGCGAACGGCTTCAACGTGACCAAGGCCCGGCGGCACGCGTCAACACCCTCCGGCGAAGTCATTGAACAGACTCAGTATGACTATGACGATCCCGCGTCCCAGGAAGCCTTGCTCACGACGATGACGCTGACGCGTCAGACGGCGGGTGGATCGTGGCAGAACATCTCTCGGGTGAATCAGACCTATTACACCCTGGGCGACACCCACGGCCTGCCGGGTGACCTGAAGACTGCCGTCACCGAAATCTGGACCGGTTCGGCCTGGGAAGCGACGGGAACGGAGTACTACCGTTACTACGTGTCATCAAGTTCCTCCAGCAGTAGCAGCAGCAGTTCGAGCGGGTCGGGTGGGTTCAACTTGGACGATCCATCCGCCCACCTGTTGAAATACGCCCTGAGTGCCGCCGCGTTCGACCGGCTGAGTGCCGATCCCGGCGTCAGCAATCCATTCACCGCGTCCGACAGCATCGTGGCCCTCTATGCCGACGCCCACTACGAGTACGACGGCCAGCGCCGCGCGACGAAGGCGGTGACCAAGAGCGGTTCGCAGACGTTCCTGTTTGAATATGACGAGAGCGGCTTTGCGGACGACTACAACCACTGGAAAATGCGGACCACCGAAACGCTGCCGGACGGAAACCAAAACATCGTCTACACCAACTACGCAGGTCAAACGATGCTGACGGTGTTCCTGTCGGGCGACGATCAATGGCTCGAATTCTGGCGCTACGACGCGAACGCAAAGGTCATCCTGCGCGCCCATCCGTCGGCCGTCACCGGGTACGACGAAGACCACGCCGATCTGCTGAACTACGACAGCGGGTCCGGCACGTTCCAGTACCTGCGGGACAACGACGGGTTGCTCGACACGCACACGTATCACGAACCATCGGGCAATGTGGCCAGTCAAAGTTTGCAGGAAGGCCAACTCGGCACGTCCATTCTGCTCCGTTCGATGGAGTATTGTCAGTGCGGGAACGATTGTGGTTGCGGCGGCTCGTCGAGTTCGTCTTCCTCCTCGTCTTCCTCCTCGTCTTCATCCGGCTCGGGCGGGAATGGTGGCGTCTGGTTCCTCGCGTCGGAAACGGTCTATCCGTCCGACATCGATCCTGCCACGACGATCGTCACCAATCATTGCTACTCGTTCTATTCAGGCACCTGCGCGGTGCAGCAGCACACGACGACGCTGCCGGTCGTTCCGACCGACCAGAACGGCTCGGGGGTCGCCGACACCCGGCGCGAGTACTTCGACACCTACGGCAATCTCACCTGGTCGATGGACGAACGGGGCATCATCACCCGGATGAGCTACGACATTCCGACTGGAGCCCTGACGCAGCAAGTCGAGGACGTCGATACCTCTTTGTATGGCGATGCGCCCGCAGGCTGGACGACTCCGTCCGGCGGCGGCAAGAATCTCATCACCGACATGGAATTCGACGATCAGGGCCGGATCACGCAAACGCTGAAGCCAAGCCACACCACCGACTTGGTTGGCACGGCCACCGTGATCCGCACCGCATCGTGGGCAGTGTTTGACGATGTGAATCACATCACCTATTCCGGTCAGGGTGATGCGACGGGAACCTCGCCCAGCTACACATACACACTGGACAACCCCGTCTCGATCACGAAAATGGACGCCAGCGGTCGTGTCAACGAGCAAATCGAAGCCACGGCCCCGAGCACATCCGGAACGCTGGCCGACATCATCACCGCTGCAGGCGGCGGTGCCGCCGCGTTCCCGCAATCCAGCTACACGCGCTGGTCGACGAACCAGTTTACCGACTGCTGCCTGGCCGCGTCGCAACGAGCGTATCCGGCGATTCCCAACTCAGGATCAGGCTCGCCCGTCACAAATTACAACGAGACGGATTACGGCTACGACGTGATGAAACGTCGCAACCGCACCGTCAGTCCGGGGTCAACGATCAATGATGTTGTGTACGAACCGCGCGGGCTCGTGATCGGCACTTACACCGGCACCAACGACGACGGCGCGACCGAAACCGATCCCACCGGCGGCGGTGCCGACCCCGACAACAACATGGTGATCGTCACCATGAACGAGTACGACGGCGGGGCGGACGGTGGCGACGGCAACCTGACCGAAACGACCCGGCAGGTCGATGCCACCACGACGCGCGTCACGTCGATGACCTATGATTTCCGTGACCGGAACGTCACCACCGACGGGGAAGTCGACAGCTTCCAGAAGGTCTACTACGACAACCTCAACCGGGTCATCAAGGTCGAACGCTATGATACGACCGCGATGGGCAACCTGAGCTCGCGGACGGAAACGAAGTTCGACGACCGGGGCCGCGTTTATCAGACGGTCCGCTACGGCGTCGATCCGGGTACCGGCACGGTCGGCAGCAGCCTGACCGACAACACGTGGTACGATGCGTCCGGCAAGGTCATCAAATCCCTTCCGTCAGGTTCCCGCCTGTTCACGAAGACCAGGTTCGACAGCCTGGGCCGCCCGGTGATCCGGTACAGCGGTTATGACCTGCATGAAACCTTCTACGCCGACGCCTTCACGGTCACCGATGACGTGATCATGGAACAGGTGGAAACGATTTACGATGACGCCAGCAACGTGATCCAGACGACCGTGCGGCAGCGGTATCACAATGCGCCGGACTCTCAGACGGGCGCGTTGCAGAATCCCGGCACAACGCCCAAGGCCCGCGTCACGTACAGTGCCGCCTGGCAGGACGGAATCGGGCGCACGGTGGCCACGGCCGATTACGGAACCAACGGCGGGACCGCACTGTCCCGGCCGAACACGATCCCCGTGTCCTCCGACACTGTGCTCGTCAGCCTGACCAGGTTCGACGACGCGGGGAACGTGCTGGAAACCACCGATCCCGCCGGCATGGTCACCCGGTTCGAATACGACGACCTTGGCCGGAAGATCACGCAGATCGACAATTACCAACCCGGCAATTCGTCATCGTCCTCGTCGTCCAGCAGTAGCTCCTCGGGAGGCGATTGCGAACCGTCCGACGACACGAATCGGACCACGCGGTTCACGTACACCCCCGACGGCCAAAAGGCCACCGAGACCGCCGTCAATCCGCGGACGACTGATCAGACAACCACGTGGACGTACGGTACCACGCTGAACGATTCGGACATCGCCTCCAGCCAGTTGCTGCGCTCCCTGACGTACCCGGATTCGGTTTCGGGTGGCGACGTCATTGCGTACAGCTATAATCGCCAAGGCGAATGCACCAGCCTGACCGACCAGCGCGGGTGCGTTCACGAGTTCGATTACGACAAGCTGGGACGGCCAATTCACGACCGGGTCACCACGGTCGGCTCCGGAGTGGACGAGGACATCCTGCGGCTGTCGACGACGTACGAGGTGCGAGGCATGGTCGAGACCCTCACCAGTTGGAACAACGCCAGTGTCAACTCGGGCGATGTCGTCAACCAGTGTTTGTTCACCTACAATAGCTTCAGTCAACTCGTCGCCGACTATCAGAACCACAGCGGCGAGGTGAATATCAGTACCACGCCCAAGGTGCAGTACGACTATGCGGACGGCAGTACGAACACGATCCGTCCAATGACGCTGACCTACCCGAACGACCGCGTCCTGACCTACGACTACGGCACGGCGGACGGCACCAATGACGCCATCAGCCGGATCGTCAATCTGATCGACGACGATGACACACATCTGGTCGATTACTTGTTCCTCGGCCTGGGCATTTTCGTCGTGGCAGATGACACGGAACCGAGCGTGAAATACACGCTTGTCGATCTATCGGGAACGAACGATCCCGACACGGGAGACATCTACAGCGGCTGGGACCGGTTCGGTCGCGTGAAAGACTGCCGCTGGCACAACTACGGCAACAACATCGACGTGGCACGGTTGAAATACGGATACGACCGAGCCTCCGACCGCCTCTGGCGAGCGGACCTCGTCGCGCAATCCCTGGGAAACAACTTCGACGAATTGTACTCCTACGACGGCCTGCACCGCCTGAAAGAGATGCAGCGCGGGCTATTGAACGGGAGCAATACCGCCGTCACCGACGAAACATTCGCCCAATGCTGGAGTCTCGATTCGACCAGCAACTGGCACGGATTCCGCGAAGCGGCCGACGGTGGATCATGGACTACAGTGCAATCGCGGTCTGCGAACACCGTCAATGAAATCATGGACATTACGACTTTTGTCGGTTCCGCCTGGGCCACACCAGCCTACGACGCGGCAGGCAACATGACCACGATCCCCAAGCCCGCCGATCCGACCAATAATAGCTTCACGGCGACCTATGATGCATGGAACAGAATGGTTGAGCTGATTGATGAGGGCAGCAGCGACCCCGTTCAGCAGAATGCCTTCGATGCACGAAACTACCGCACGACGCGGTACGATTACGTTGAAGGAGCTCTGTCGGCAGAACGGCACTTCTATTTCACAGTGGAATGGCAATCCATCGAGGAACGAATGGGAAGCAGCCCCGATTCTGCAGATCCCGAACGACAGCAAATCTGGGGACAACGATACGTCGATGATCTCGTTCTCCGCGATCGCGATACAGGCGCTATCGGCTCGTTCGATGAGCGAAGCTATGGGCTTCAGGATGGTAACTGGAATATTGTATTGGTTGTTGACAGCGCCGCAGTGGTGCGTGAGCGATATGCCTACTCGCCGTATGGCCAACCCGCCTTCTTGACATCGGCATTCAATAAACAAAGTTCGACCACACTAAACTGGAGCGTGCTGTTTGGCAGCTATCAATGGGATGACGTGACAGAATTGTTCATTGTTCGCAATCGCGCATTCCACTCAATTCTTGGTACATGGCTCAATCGTGACCCATTGGGCCTCACCAACAGCCTTTCTTTATATCAGTACTGTTCTTCACAACCACTCACCACAACTGATCCGTTCGGATTGATTGATTGGAGTCGATGGCCGACTTGGCTGCCAAGGACAATCACATCAGCCCAAATCACCGATATGCTGAAGGTTGAAAAGAACCCACAAAGAGCAGAAGAGTTGCGGCGCGCAAAGAAGATCATTGAGCAGGTAGAACGTCTTGCTGAAAAGACGAGGGGAAAGCCGGGCGGGAAAGGGCGCCGCGGTGGAAGAGGTGGTTCCATTAACGGAGATGTTTTGATTTTGGAAGGTGTGGTAGTCTTGGCGGCCACTGCTGGCTACGACTACTACGTCGGCACTTGTGGTGCAATGGCTGAGGCACGCGGTACTGCAGCCGGGATCTGCAGGCAACTGCAGATCCTCGATGGTCAAGACCTTCTTCCAAATAAAGGATTCTTTACTGTTGAAACTGCAGATCATCTATACTACGTCTCTGTTCAAAAAAACAATGAGGGATGCTTTTTCACGATAAGTCATACCGAGGATCAGACATGGTGGTTTGGTCTTGATCTCCAGGGCGGATTATGGGGCACTGTGCCAGTGGAGGTGGTTGATTCCACAATCGGCAAGTGCCCTGCACTGAATCGCGAAAAGCTGTACGGCTGTTCGCGAGTGGGGGTAAACCAGTGACAAACATTGCAAATCGAAACTCCTGCTATAAGGGGATCACGTTAAAGTGATTCCATGATTATTTGAAGGAGCAAATCATGTCCGCTGAGCACAGCAATACCGCCCCTGCTTTCCTTCGGTTTGGCAACGGTGCGCTTGCACCGAATGTTGCTGCTTTTTTAGATCGCATTCGGCAGCTTTGGCCATCGCCCGCAACTGAACCCGTATCTCCGGAGCTTCTGGAGCTTGTCGAACGTGCGATAACCGAGTTTCCTCAATCGGCGCGCCTCTGGTGCCGTCTCGGAGACATCCTTCAACTCGGTGCGGACTCTGCTCTTGGTGTCGATTCTGCATTCGACTGTTATAAGAAGGCGATTGAGATCGACCCGCTTTGTGGGGAAGCGTATGAAGAACTCGGATTCTTGTGCGATCTGAATGATGATCCGACGTGTCTGGTTGCATTTGAAATGGCAATCCGCTGTGACGGGTGCCTAGAGAGTTATCTGGCACTTGCACGTAAATATGCTGAACAGGGGAACGTCAACAGGGCGAATGCATGCTTAAGTGAGGCATCACAGTGGTTTACGGCAGCATCGCGTAGAATCGATGAGCTCAAAGCGGAATTCAGCGAGACCGGATAGCCGATGCCGGGCGCAGACGCGGTACTCCGGGTACGACCTTGACAAGTCCTCCTGCACGGATTCATTCGTCGTTACCGACCACGTGATCCTGAAGTATGTCGAAATTAGCGACGACAATGCCAATCACACTTTTTTCGGGGCGGATATCCATCTTTTAGCGGGCGGAAAAATGGGAGGCAGGAAAAGGTGTCAGGAACCGTTTTCAGCCGTAACAGGCTGATTTGGTTCCTGACACCTTTGTTCTCAATCTGACACCTTTGTTCTCAAGACCTGGTTCGATGAATCGGGCCACATCATCAAATCATTGCCCGCCGGTTCGAGCCTGTTCACGAAGACGACATTCGACAGCCTGGGCCGGGAGACCATCCGTTACAGCGGGTACGACCT
>JANMLE010000726.1:0-3618 GCA_031372385.1 Planctomycetota bacterium
GTTGTGCCGCAGCACCTGCTCGGCCCGCGGAGTGTCGCCCTGCTTCTGCATCGCCATCGCCAGGTTGTGGCGATAGTCGGGGTTTCTGGGGGAATCCACGACAGCACGCTCGAATTCGTTGCGTGCCATCGCATAGTTGCCCTTCTGATAGTAGCCCATGCCAGAGTTGTTCATGAGCCAGCCGCTGCTGCTGCAGCAACCCGACATCAGCATCAGCAGGGCCAGACAACCCGTCAAACGGGCGGATTGAATGGAAGGTCGAGGATTCCGGTCGAACATGCGCATGGTGCCGCAACTCCTGGCTCGCGGAGGACACTGTACGAAGCCGCCGCCAGGCGAAATCGCCGGCAGGGTTCGCATGAGTTTGTCACTGGATGGGGGACGGAGAATTGAGGCGGGAACATAGTGAACGAATCCGACCGCGGCAAGACGGGTTTGACCCAATCAGACGACGGTCATCAGAAAACTTGAGACTCTCTCGGTGATCGCCTGTTGAAAGCCCGCGATTTCAGCCTGATTCCGCCGCCAACCGGCGAAGACCGCCGGTCCCACGCGCTCCGCGGCTCACCTTGTCCGTCCGAACCGCTCCAGCTACGCTGTCCGCCATCTGAAGCGTTCCATGCCACCGGCATCCGCGGCAGAAGGGAAATCAATCACCAGGAAAGGCGGGTTTCGGTTCATGAACAGACGTTTAATCACGGCCGTAATGCTGGCGGTTGCCGGCATGTCTCAATGGAGTCTCGCGCAGGATCTGAACCTGGGCTCGAAGGCTCCCAAGCTGGCAGTGAAGAAGTTCATCAAGGGCGACGCCGTCAAGGGCTTTGACAAGGACAAGATCTACGTCGTCGAGTTCTGGGCCACTTGGTGCGGTCCCTGCCGCGCGACGATCCCGCACCTGAGCAAGCTTCAGAAGCAGTATCAGAAGGAGGTCACCTTCATCGGCGTGGCGATTCTCGAGGAAGACCAGGACAAGGTCGGCGAGTTCGTGGAAAAGATGGGTGACGAAATGGACTACCGAGTCGCCCTCGACCTGGTCCCCGAAGACGGTGGCGGGGATGACGGGGCGATGGTCAAGAACTGGATGGAGCCCGCCGAGTTGAAGGGGATTCCGGCCGCGTTCATCGTGAACGGCGAAGGAGTAGTGGCGTGGATCGGTCATCCCGGACAGATCGACGACCCTCTGGAAAAGATCGTCGGTGGCAAGTGGGACGTCGCCGCCGAGGCCAAGAAGATCAAGGCCCTCGCCGCCGAGCGCAAGAAGCTCGAAGCGGTGTTCGCCAAGTTGCGCACGCTGTTTGGCGAGTTCAACGAGAACGGCGAGTCGGGCGACCTTCTGAAGGAACTGGACGCCGCCGCCAAGGAGGTTCCGGCCCGCGCGACTCAGTTCTCGATGATCAAGTTCCAGGTTCTCGCCAGCCCCAAGGGAAATGTCGACCAAGCCCTCGAACTGGGGTCGCAACTGATTGAATCCGAAGACGATGGTGAGGATGCCGAGGCGCTGAACAACGTCGCCTGGATGCTGGTCGATCCCGAGCGTGAAAAGAAGGCCGACCCCCGGTTGTTGAAGTTTGCCCTCAAAGTTTCGCTCAAGGCGGACAACCTCAAGAAGAACCAGGATCCGTCGATCGCCGACACGTTGGCCAAAGCCTACTTTGACAATGGCCAACTGGAAAAGGCGGTCGCGACCCAGGAGCGCGTCATCGAGCTTCTGCCGGGAACGGACCTCGAAAATGACCCCGGTGTGAAGAAGCGGATGCGCCAATACAAGAAGGCGCTCGACGCTTCCAAGTCGGATGACGCTCCGAAGAAGTGACCGCGCTGTTTGTCGAGACGGGAGTCCGCCGCGCAGCGGCTCCCGTCGGACCGCTCGACGAGTACGGCTCCGTTTACGCCGACTCGGTCGGTTGATGGCCATTGAAAAGCGTCGAGCAAGGCGAGCGGCAAGAATACGCATACATGCACGCAGCGCAAGCGAGTGAGTCTTCGGGCACACTCGCTTGCGCTGCGTGCTTGTAGGTGGGCAAACTTTCACCTGCCGCTCGCCTAAGCGTCGCACTTGCCCGCGATCGCGCCCGTGATCGCCGTTGTGAAACGGACAAGCCAAACGCGTCCGGTTCCGCATCAATGGAATGGCGCTGAATGGATGCCGACTCCATCTCCATCGATTGCGGGATTCCGCTCCGTTGACAGATCAGCCGTTCCTCGACCATCGTGACATCCTCATTCTCGGTGGAAAGGCTCGGGGTCCAAAACGGGAGGCATGCGATGTCGGCGTGGTTCAAGCTGGTAGTCTGCTCGGTGGTCATGCTGTCGTTGGCACGCCCGGCACCGGCCGCGGAATCGTTGTGGATCGAGGCCGAGCATTTGACGGGCGTGCGCGGCTATTGCTGGCCGATGGGTCGCCCCGAGATGAAGAAGACGGACGGACATTGGGGGCTCTCCGGACCCGGCTGGGCGGCCGAATGGTGCCAAGGGGGCGAGAGCGGATTCCTGTCGATCGCAACGGGGGCCGACGACGACAAGGCCGCGGCTTCGACCACCATTGAGATCCCCGAAGCGGGAACGTACTTCGTGTGGGTCCGCTATGGCGACTGGCGTGAAAAGACCGAACGCTTTCAGATTCACATCGATCAGCCCGGACAACCCGCGTGGAGCGGTGTCTACGGCGAGCGGCCCGTTGTCGAAGAGGACAACGAACTGAAACTCTATTTTGGCTGGGCGTTCGGCTGGGCCAGTCAATCGGCCGCATTGAAGAAGGGGCCGGCGACACTGAGGCTGGTCTCGACCACCAAGGATCCCGAGCCGCGGCAGATCGACGTGATCGTCCTGACCACCGATGCCACCTATCGACCGCTGGTCAAAGATCGGCCGCTCACCGCCGCCAGGCAGGTGCTCGACAGCTTCCGATCGGCGCATGGTTCCGCAGCTTCCACCGCGACTGCCCCCACCGCCGCCGCCGATGCGAACCGTTTCGCACTGCGCAACTTGGAACCGTTGGCGCGCCGGCAACCCGTCTTCGACTTGCCCGATGCCTGGAAGTTGCGGACGTTTCGCGATAAGGGTTTCATCTATCTGTGGAATGTCTCGCACACCAACGCCGCGCAGACGTGGCTCAGCGACAAGCCGGATCGCGTCAAATTTCCGTACAACATCGCCGACGCCTCCGTCCGTGAGAACTTCGAGAAGAAGTACGGCGGCAAGGACGATGTCCCGATCTTCTCCGATCCGCGCGTCACGCCGACATTCCACGGCGTGGGGGCGGGTGTCTTCGCGACTGATCCGAAGACCGGTGAATTGCAGGAGACGGGACAACTGTTCGCCAAGTGGCTCGACAGCCACCCCGAGCGGAACTGGGCCATGATGATGAACTATCACGGCGGCGTGCCGGTCGGTGAGAAGGGGATCGCCGCGTTTCAGAAGTACCGCGATCGCTACGCCGGGAGCATCGCCGGCGAGAGTCTCGGCTACTTCTATCCCGATGCCGAGAAAATGAAGCAGGCGACGGCGGGCGCGACGACGCGGCGGCAACTCGCCGCGGCGATGTCGCCGCTGTTCCTCGAAGCCAACCGCGAGAAGTACAGCAAGGTCTACGGCAAGGATCTTGATCCGAATCCGTAC
>JANMLE010000581.1:0-8944 GCA_031372385.1 Planctomycetota bacterium
TGATGCAACGAAGGGACCGCCGTGCTTGAAACTTCTGGCTCTCCGCCATTCGTGTTGAAAGTTGTGTGACGTGAGCGGCTAGCGCCTTGCCGCTCACGAGTGTTGTTCAACAGGAATGGCGGAGAGCCCGTATTTGGAAGACAGCGCAAAGAGCGCGCTCCGTGGCGACGGCGATCAAGCCGTGGCGGGCGGGAGTCGGCACAAAGTCGTGAAATTGTTCAGAATCCACTCGCCATTCAGCAGACTCCCGATAGAGTGAACTCATCCTCAAATGGATGGTTTCCCCGTGTTACAAGGAAGAATGACATGAACCAGCCCATCAATCCGTCGTTCGGTGCCAACCCACGCGAATCGGCCCCTTCCCCAATGCCGGTGGAATCCTCCCGGCGCGCGGGAGATTCGAATCCGCCCGTGGCCACAGTCGAGATTCCGGCTCCGCATGCCGTCGAACGTGACGTGTTGCACCTGCTGAAGAATCATCCCTCGCTCAAGTTCGCCCGCCTGAACGTCCACCAGTACGATCGCGGCACGATTTGCCTGGAGGGATTCCTGGAAGCGAATGACGACGAGATAGATCTGTGTGAAGTCGTCCGCGGAATCCACGGCATCAAGCTCGTCATGAACCGCGTGATGACATCGAAGTCACCGACGTCCGTCCCCAAAAAGGGCTGACGCGACGCTTCGAAGTGGCATTCGGTTGCTGCGGTCGGCGTCACGCCAAATCGCCAAATGGACCGACCTTCTGGTACACACCGGCGCTTTCATTCATCGAATTCAGCTTGCCAAATGCGGCGCTAATCTTTTGAGGCGAGTGCCCGTCATCCTTTAGCGGTTGCTCCAGTGCCGCCTTGTCTAACTCAAACTCTTTGCCGAGTTTCTTGGCATCAGTCTTGATTTGAGTTGGCGTGTTTCTTCCACTCCCGTATGTGCGGGAATGTTCTTTATGTGTTTCTTCGCGGATCACGATTGTGTTTGTTCCGTCTTCCACATCCTTCCGAGTCAACGTTTTACCACGAGTCCAGCTTTGTCGATTCGCGACGATCGCCGCAGCAGAGGGAATATGATCCGGTGTCAGCTTGTCATAGGGGACACTCCGATTCCGCATTTCCCGCTTGCGCGTCGGCGGCCGCTTGAAATGCGGGGTCGTTGGCTTTGCTCAACTGTTCCGGTGTGACGTTCGCCGACGCCATCTGTTGGTCGACAGCCTGGCTGTCAGCAGCCATTGAACGCCGGTCTTCGGAGACCGGTCCGGGAATCGCCTTCGCGCCATCGACTTGCGGAGCCGGTGCCGGTGCCGCATCCGGAAGTTTCTCACCCGCCTTCTGTTCGCCCTTGCCGGGCGGCTGTTTCGTAACTTGGTCGATCGGTCCCGCGGCACTCTGCTTTTCTGCGGCAACGCCCGCCTTCACCGTGCTGTTGATGTCTTGAGCTTTGTCCCCGTCCTTGATGTTCTTGGCATCGTCCGCCTGAAGCGCCTTGATCTTTTCCTTCAGTGCCAATTTGAAGGCATCGCGGTTGAACGGCCCCTTCTTTTGAGCCGCCATGTCGTTCACGTGATCGCCACTCGCCTTGCCGGCGGCTTCCTCGGGCGTGACGTCGGCGGCCTTCTGAGTTTCATTCGCAGCCACTCCGACGGGGACGTGTGCCTGCTGCGCGTGTCCGGCTGCAGAAACCTCGGCCACGACCGCAGCGAGTCCCGCACCCGAATCGCCTGGGACCGGACCCGCTCCAGCTCCCTCGCCGTCTTTCCCCTTGGAGCCCGCCGCACCCGCCTCCGACTTGCCGACCACCGGCTTGCCAGAACCGCCCGCAACTCCCTTGTCGGGAGCACTCTTTCCAGCGGCCCCCGTTCCAAGCTCGGCCTTGCCCGAATCAGTTTTGTTTGGGTTGGCACTGCCTGGACCGGCTTTGTCCGGACCAGCCTTGCCTTGACCAGTCTTCGCGCTGTCGCCCCGCATGCCCGTCGGAGTATCGGCCTTGTTTGCGTCCGGCTTTTTCGTCGAACTCTTCTCATTTCCAGCGCCGGATTGATTTTCCTTGGCCGAGGGACGGGGAGCCACGGCTGCGGTGGGGGACTCCTTCAAAGACTTGGCGGGACTGGAGACCGTGACGACCGTCGGGGCGGCGGCTGCGGAACCCATTGTCCCGGTGGTCGCGGGAGCGGGGCTTTCCGTACGCCGTGCGATTGTGGGAGTGATCGGCGCGCCCGCGAGGCTGTTGAGATTCGCCCGAGTCCCCTGCGTGGCCGCATCGGCCGCACGTTCGGCCTCGTGTTCATGTGAGTCGTTCGGCTGGCTCACGCGCCAATCGCCCGGCTCGGCCATCCGCGAGATTCCGGCGGAACCGTTGCCTTGCTGGACGGTATGCGCCACTTCATGCGCGAGCAGGTGATCGCCCGCAGCGGAGCCGGGCAGGAATTGTCCCGCGCGGAAATACGCATCCTGTCCGGTGGTGAACGCTTTCGCTTGGACGGATGCCGCCGCGCGGTCGGCGGTGGAATCGGTGTGGGCTCGCACACCATCCAGGCTGGTTCCAAACGACGACTCCAGCCGGCTTCGGTTGCGCGCGGGCAGCGGTTGTGCGGCACTCGACTTCAAGGCCGCATCGACAGCCGCGGTCGACGATACCGGTGCGGATAATTCAGCGCGGCGATGGATGGCGTGACCGGCAGACGGCTTCGATGGGCTGGCGGCTGGAACGGAGGATGGACCGGCGTGCAGTATTTGTCGCGCTGCGGGCATCAAGGGACCGAATTCACGCTTGGCGACGGCCACCGACAGGAAGACCCCGCCGCCATCGCCGACAAATTGCACGGCCGTTCCATCCGCGTGGATGAATCCGGCCACGCGCTGACCGGTTGGGGCCGTGATGCTCGCACCGGGGCCGGCCAATTCCAGTGTTCCCTGAGCAACCGATGCGCCCTGCGGCAAGAGGACCGCGGCCGCGGCTTCGGCCGTCATTTTCGTCTCCGCCTGTGCGGCGCTTCGTCTTGGAACGGGTGGAGCGTGCGCGACACCGGGCATGGGGGCGAGTTGGAGCACCCGGCGCGCGGACGTCGGCCCGGTCGTGCGGACATCACCCGCGACCGACGTCGGCCTTTTCCACAAAGGTTTTGGTGCGCGACATGGCTCACTCCATCGAGTCTCAATCCAATCGGGTCTCAGAGTCTATCCGAGAAGGGGGCGGGAGTCTTTTTCATGCCACACGACGACGCTCAAGAACGCTCAATTCGAGACTGTGCGGCATGAAAAAGACTCCCGACCCCCTGGCCACGGCGGCTGTTCGGACCGTCTCTCAATCCAATCGCAATTCTCTTTTGACGATTTCGAAAAAGCGGCGACCAAACGACGCCACGGTCACCGGGCGTGACAGCTTGCGGTATTCGCGTGCGGCCGCCAGCACAAGGTGTTTGATGGTCACATGCAATTGAAGGTGAGCGTTCCCGTGCGCTTCAAGCCGCTGATCGTGGAGTGCGCGGAAGGCGGCATCGACGGCGACGTTCTTCAGATTTCCGCCCGTCAGTTCGAACTGCTCGCAGAACGACTTCAAGTCTTCGGCGTCCGGTGGAACGACGTCGGCCGGAAACATCGCCGCCAGGATCTTCTGCCGATCTTTCGCATCGGGGGTCTTGAAGTCGATCAGCACCTGGACCCGGCGCAGGAACGCCTCATTGATGTTCTGCTTCAGGTTCGTGGCCAGGATGACGACCCCCGCGCATTCCTCCACGCGCTGCAACAGATAGTTGATTTCCATGTTCGCCCAGCGGTCCTGGGCTTTGTCGATCTCACCGCGCTTGCCGAAGATGGCGTCGGCCTCGTCGAAGAACAACAAGGCGTTGGCGCTTTGGGCGTCGCTGAAGACGAGCGCCACATTCTTCTCCGTCTCCCCGACGTATTTGCTGACGACCGCCGACATGTCGACCTTGTAGAGATCGCGTTCCCGGCAACTGGCCAGCACCGTCGCGGCGAGCGTCTTGCCGGTTCCGGACGGCCCGGAAAACCGTGCGATCAATCCGCGACCCAGGCACAGGCTGCTGCCGAATCCGTGCTCGTAGTAGACGCGGTTCATGTTCTCGATGCGGTCGTTCAACTCCTGCAGTTGTTGGCGACCCTCCGGCGCGAGAATGACGGCGTCGAGCGGGTTCATGTCGCGGCTGAACTTTCGCGGCGGGATGCGCTGTGTGAAGGAGACAAGGCCGCGGGCCGAGACGCGGCGACAGGCATCGTAGAGGTGGCCGGGCAGGTCGGGCACGTTGCCGGCATCCGTCAGTGCCAGCCCCCTGGCAATCATGATCGCATCCGACACCTGCCCTTCGGTGAACTGGAAGGACGCCAACAGATCGAGCGTGACGCCGACTTGAGCCGGTGGCAGGGCGATGTTCGCCGCATCCAACTGGGCCTGCCAGATGCGCTGCCGGACCTCGCGAGCAGGAATGGGGAATTCGATGCGGACACACGTCTCCATTGGCGCGGTCGACATGCCGTCCGGATCCCACGCCGCTTCGGCACTGATGAAGACCGGCAGGTCGCGGCGCGCCCGGATCAGTTGCTGCCAGCGTGCGTCCGTTCTGGTGGCCTCAACGATCGCCATCGCACCGTTCCACAGAAGCGCGGCCCCGTGCAGCCGGGCCTGCCGGTAGACTCGATCCGTCCAGTCGGTCCAGTTCGGCAGTATGGCCGACCGTGCGACATCCGCCACGAGCCCGGCCGTTGAAGAACTCCAACGGTTCGAACATTCCCAATACCTGCAACACGGCATCCATCGGCCGGGGTGGCAACCTGACGTCGATCTGCCGGGGTCGCACGCTGATGGTTCCCGATCGGCGGATCAGTTGCTCCAGCAAAAAGCCGTTGCTCGATGCGCCCCGGCCGCGCAACGATCGAGCCCAATGACGCAGCACGCACGCGGCCGTCGCCCGCAACGTCGCCTCGCCCACGGAGTCACTTGATCGGCTTGAGCCACTGGCCCACAGTGGCGGCGACTCAACCGGCTGCCACACTGTCGCGGTTCTGCCAACACGGCCCGCGCACGAACGAGCCGCTTCGTCCATCAGCAACTCCACGGGCTGGTCCGACCCGCGCGACATTTCGTCACGCCAGAACTCGATCGCATGTTCGATGCGATGGGCATCTCCCGTCGGCACACTCCAGGGGAAGACGCGTCCTTCGGCGTCGCCTCCCAACAACCAGCAACCGTCGGACGTTTCCTGAACCAGGATGTGCAATCGAGACGGAGCCGCCCAAGTCCCCAGGCCGACCCGCGTCCGGGACAACTGGGACTGAAATCGTTGACAGGTCGCGTCGTCCGCCGTCACGTCGCACTGTGTCAGTTCATTCCAATCCACCGGCGAGTACAACCGGGCGAATTCCAGCCGGCCCGGATCAACCTCTTCGGGAAAGGAGCGTTGATTCCACAGGCAGGCGAGCTCCGCCAACAACCGGGCCGACGCCGCGGGGGTGGAGTTTGGAAACGCCGTCTGACGGATCATGCCCGACACGCGCAGGTCGTGAAGCCCCCGCGCCAGCAGGAATGATTCCGCGAACTCGGAGTTGAGTTGACGACCGTCGGCGGCGAGTCCTGCCAATGAAGCGACCGCTTCAATGCCGCCCGCCGCCGCGCGCTCTTCGGTGGTTGGACGCAGTGGTCGAACTGATCGCGGTGCTCGAACCTCCGGCCGGTCTCCGTTCCATCGCCGCGACTGCGATTGTCCCGCCGGGTGTCGCGCGGCCTTCGCTTCCAGTTGAGTCAGCATTCGTTCCACGAATGCCGGCAACGCGGGATCGTGAACCCAGGCGGCATGATGTTCGACGATCAGCGACAGCGCGAGCAGACAGTTTCCCGGAGATGCGGGTGCCGTGGGATCGCACTCCGACAGGAATCGCGATTCGACACCGCGCCATGATTGCTCCCACACCGCCAGCTTCGGCGAACCCGCCCGGTCCACTGTTGTTGACGACGCTGGGACGGATTGGCGGGCGCGTGTCGCATGGGCGACGAGCCGCCGTTGCAGCCACTCGCGATCCAGCCAATCGAACGTCTGCACGACCGCATCAACGCGGGTGGCGGTCGATTCGACGGCCTCGGCAGCGTTGTCCAACGCCAACGAGAATCGATCCAGGACGAACCGGACTGCGGCGTAGACCGCCTCGGCCAAATGCGTCGCGTCGCTCCAGTCCGTCGCCGGTCGAGGCCGTGCGACATGCGCTTGGAATGCGCCACGGCTTTCCGCGCTGCTGAACTGCCGCCCGCAAATCTGCGCGACGCTTTGCAACGCCGCCGCGAAGACGGGCCGCTCGCTCTCGGGGTCCGCGGTGACCGTCAATCCGCGCACCCCTTGCGACCAGAGCCGCTGCAACAGCGGCGGCGAAACCCGGCGGAGCACCGATTGAAACAGCCCGCGCTCACTGAGCCGCGCCAACACTTCGGGCCAGAGATCCAGATGCCGCTCCCGCACCGAATCAATTGCCGCGTCGCCGCCTGCACACATCCGATCTTCCCCGCTCCGCAGTCGGGCAAAGTACCAGGCATCGGCCTCGTGCCGAGACACCAGCGCTTGCAGGTAGCAGATCAGATGTTCTTCGACATCCGGGAACCGGCGCACATTGGCGGGATCATTGCGAGCGATCGCCTCCTTCACCGCCGTCGCCGTGGCGCGCCCCCATTGCTCTGCCAACTCCCGCTGCGACTCCCCCGGCTCCTTGGCGGTGAACCGCAGCGCCACCTTTCGCAGCAGAACGACTTCCCGTTCGTCCGGCACGACATCGGTGATCGCCGTTTCAAACGCCACCAACACCGCCTCGGAAGCCAGACGTTCCCACCCCAACACGTGCGGTTCCCGCACCCGGTAATGCCGATGCCAGTGGTTGATGCGGGTTGTGTTCATGGTGTTGGTGGTACTAGTGGAATCAGGGCAATGAGCTCGTTCCTAAGTTTGTCTGCGGCAGCGTGATTAGCAACATTCAATTCAGCCGCGAACTTTGCGACAACACTATCGTTGCCAGGAAAACTCTGAGCCATCTCCTGGCGCAGCCCGTCCGTGATCCACGTCATTTCCCAGACTTTGGTCCGGCCCGCGGCGTTGGAGTTTGCGAAGCCGTCTCGGGATGCAGCCGGACGGGAGTTGAACGCCTCGGTAATGATGTGTGCATGGTTGGTAAGCGGGATTGTCTTCACGAAATCAGAAAGAGTCGCTGCCGCATCCTCGACGAACAGCCTGCTCAACTCATCTTCCTTGTCGAGTTTCGTGAACACCCCAGATGCTCCGAGTTTGGTCACGGCCTCACCCACGAACAGCGCGAACACATCGGGAATCTTGCTCGTCGAATCTGAAGCCGTTTGATTCCCGAAAAAATCTCGCTTGCTTCCGACCCTTTGGCAACAGCCGTTACAAGATCTTGTTTGAGTTGCGAAGTGACGGCGCTGTCTTTCATCGCGTTGGGCAGGCGTTCGATCAACTTCTCCAATGCCCTGGCGCGATTCAATGGCGGTAAGTCACTGGTGATGCCGTGGATTACGCCGTGGACACGAAGGACACCGTTGATGTCGACCGAATCGTCATTGTTCACCACGAGGATCGGAGCGAACTTCCCGTCCGCGTCGACTGCGCCGATGGCGACGCTGTTATGTCCCTTGTCGGTGTCCGGCATGCTGATTTGCAGCACGTCCGCGAACTGAGACGCGTTGGAATTCGGTGGCTGCGGGTCTCCTTTCTCGTTCGGTCCCATGTCCTCGGCAGGCGGCCTGAAGTTGCGATAGATCCCCCAGCCGGTCGTCGGTGGGATTGGTATCTCTCCGACGGGTGTGGCTTCAAATTGCAGGCCGGCCCCGCCGCGCATCACCACATCGGCCTCCGCGACGACTCGCTCGGCCTGCCATCGAATCTCGGTGTCTGTGGAATCGGCGCGGGTGATTGCTCGGATGGACAGCGGAGCCGGGACATCATCCGGTAGGGTCTGAATGCGGTGCGGTTTTGCTTTCTGTTTGTTCTTCGAATCGTTGTTTGACTGGGGATCCGGCACGTCGAGGACGGCGAACCGCCAGTCCTTTCGATCGGGATGCCCGCCGTTCAAAATGGCCGTTCCGCGGGTTCGCGACTGAGAGTCGGGTGGCAGGGTCTGGTACGGCACTTCGATTCGCTCGGTAATCAAGCCGCCGTAGTGCCGTTCCGTGGAATCGATGTTCCACACCGTTCCATTGCATTCGAGCTTGCAGAGAAAGACCGGCCACGGCGAAACCGCATCGAACTTCATCGGACGTTCGGGCGAGAAATCCAAATCGCCCGCCGGCACTTCGCGTGGCTGGGTGACGCTGCCCGACTGCCGCGCCGAAGTGTGTCGCAGGAGGATCTGCGGCTGTTCCACGATTCGCCGCAGGTTCATGTCGGGCGGAGAACAACAGTAGTCCGACTCCGGAAAATGGCAGTCGTCCACCGGATCGGAACCACCGTTGTCGACGCCGATGTTGTATGTCAGCCAGACGTCATACGTCACCGCGGGATCGAGTGTCTCATCCGGGCGCAAGACTCGGAGCACGTCAGTCACGACGAGTTCGCGTCCATAGCCGTCGAGCGCCAGTCCCTTGTGAATGATGACAACCGGCTGCCGCAGAGTTCCGCCGATGTTGCGAACTTCCTGCCCGCACAGGATGCCCCACGAGTGCAGCCCGAGATTGTGCTGCCAGCGCCGCTGCAGGTGATAGAGCTGCTCGTCTTCGAGATCGACGGCTCGTACAAATCGGTGATCTTCGAACGCCACGCGTTGCGGATAGGTGCTGGACATGGTCGGTACTCACAGGGCCGCGCCGGGTAGCTGTCTATTTTCGTTGAGACTGGTCTTCGCGAGTTTGATGAGTTGGAGTAGTTTTGGGGGATGGACTCCACTGACGACGAGCGTGAGCTGATTCGGCGACTGACGGAGGAGAACCGGCAGCAGGCGGACCAATTGCG
>JANMLE010000585.1:0-3805 GCA_031372385.1 Planctomycetota bacterium
TCACCACCCATCCGCACAGGTCGGAGATCTTCCATGCTGACACTCGCCCTCCGTGGTTCCATTGCACTCTCGGCCGCCGTGGCGTTGCTCGCCGTGTGGTTGAATCCCTTCGCTCCGCCGTCTGTCAGTGGAGCGGTCCCGTTCTCGAAGGTGCTGGAAGAGCTGCGCGGGGCGTCGACGTTGCATCTGCAACAGGAGAATTCCGGGCAGACATCCGAGATCTTGGTCCGTGCCCCCGGACTGGACCGCAAGCAGGAGTCGCCGCAGCGCTATCAAATCGCCAGCGGGTCTCGGTTGTGGAAAGTGGACGAAGTCGAGAACACGGTCGTGGCGGGTGATTCCCCGTGGTTTCTGAGTCCCGACCGGCAGATCGATTTGCTCGGCTTGCTCGAGGTTGGCGTGACGGACGCCTCGCCGCTGCTCGTCGCGCGTCCGTATCAGCGGACGACATTTCACGGACGCGACTGCTTCGCTTACCAAGTCGAACTGCCCGGTACACGGGGTCGCGTCCGCATCGAAGCGTTTGCCGACGCCGCCAACAATCAGTTGGTCGGCATCGTCGCGCGGGATGCCGGTGCGCCGGTCAACGCCCAACCGCCGCTGGCGGAACTGCGGCTTCTGGCTCTCAACCAACCGGTCGCCGACGCACAGTTCGCGGTCTCCAAATCGCTCACTGAAGATGGCCGGATCGGCAAGGTGAGCGATGTGCAGGGGATCGTCGTCCTGCGACCGATGCTCGCCCGGCGCTGGACGCCCGTCTGTCGCGAGACCCTGCTGCGACCGGGTGACTGGCTGCGGACGGAACTGCGCGGTGCGAACGCGGTGAAGGTGACGTTGTCGTCCGAGGTCGAACTCACGCTGGGACCGGGCACGCTCGTCGAATGCATTTCACCGACCGAGGCGCGTCTGCACAGCGGCGAGGTCCAGGTGATGTTCCCCGCTCGCAAAACGGTCGAGGAGAGTGTCGCGTTCCAATTGCTGGCGCCGCGCGATGGCAAGCGGGTCTTCAAGCTCGGCGAAAAGAAACTGGTGCGGGTCAACCGCGACGAAAAGATCGTCGACGTGCCGCACACACCCGTCTGGCTGGCGGGATTCGAAGGGACGACCAGCAACGAATCGCTCGGGTCGCTGATCGTCAATCTGCCCGACGGTCGCAATGAACCACTGAGTGTCGGTTATCACAAAGTCTCGGTCGAAATCCGCGATCAGATCGCACGCACGACGATCGAAGAATCGTTCGTCAATCACACGGAAAACCGGCTCGAAGGGATCTTCCATTTCCCGCTGCCGCAGGATGCGTCGATCAGCGGCTTCGGCATGTGGATCGGCAACGACCTGGTCGAAGCGGACGTCGTCGAGAAGCAGCGGGCCCGCGAAATCTTCGAAACCATCCTGCTGGAAAAGCGGGATCCGGGACTGCTCGAATGGATGGGTGGCAACCTCTTCAAGGCCCGCGTTTTTCCGATCGAAGCCCGTTCGGAAAAGCGGATCAAGATCGTCTACACGCAGGTGCTGCCGCTCCGCGCCAACCGCTACCGCTACTCATACGGACTGCGGAGTGAACTGCTGCGGACAAAGCCACTGCGCGAGCTGTCGTTGACTGTCACCGTGAATTCCGCGTTGCCGCTCAAGAGTGTCACCTGTCCGACGCACACGGTCCGCGCCCTGCAAACCGGGCACTCGGCGCAGGTCGAGTTCGCCGCGCAGGAATACACGCCGACGCGCGACTTCGAAGTCGTCTGCGAAGTGGACGGAAAGCAATCGGATGTCGTCGTGATCCCGCATCGCCGCGGCGACGACGGCTATTTCCTCATTCAACTGACGCCGCCGGCCGCCGACGGCAACTGGCAGCGCGAACTGCTCCCCGACGGCAAGCCGCTTCATGTCGTCCTGCTGTGCGACACGTCGGCGTCGATGGATTCGGAGAAGCGAAAACAGCAGGCCGAGTTTGTCGCGACGGTCCTTTCGTCGCTGGGGGCGGATGACCGCTTCCTGCTGGGGGCATGTGATGTCGGTGTCGAGTGGTTTGTTCCTGTCCCCTCGCCCCCGTCTTCGGGGGAGAGGGGTAGGGTGAGGGGGCCGGGCGGTGAACCAACTCCCGAAGACTCATCCAAACCCAAAACAAAGCCAGAAGAGAAGCCCCCTCACCCTAACCCTCTCCCCCAAAGTCGGGGGCGAGGGGACAAGGCGGAAGACGCCGGACTCGCTCCAACTGCCGAGAACGTTGCGAAAGCCAAGGACTTCCTCGACCAGCGGGCTTCACTCGGCTGGACCAACCTCGACCGCGCCTTTGCGGACGTGATTCAAAAGTCACCCGCCGGGGCGCATGTGATCTACATCGGTGACGGAATCGTCTCGGCGGGCTCGACCGATCCGGCCGCGTTTGTGCAGCGGCTGGGAGTGCTGCTGGGCCGGAGGACGGGGACGAACAAGGATCTTCAGCCGACAGCCGGTCAGCCGTCAGCCGTCAGCCGATCATTCCATTCCGTGACCGTTGGCAACATCAGCGAGTCGGTCGTGCTCAAGGGGATCGCTGCGGTGGGCGGAGGTTCCACGCGCGCCATCAGCAACGAACAGACACCGCAGATCGTCGCGCTCGAACTGCTCAACGAGATCGCGCAGCCCGGCCTGCGCGAGTTGAATGTCGAGTTCCGCGGGCTGAAGGTGGCGGCGGTCTATCCCGGTCGGTTGCCGAATGTCGCTGCGGGGACGCAGCAGATTCTCGTCGGCCGGTATCTGCCCGAAGGAAAGGATCAATCCGGTGAGATCGTCGTCACCGGCCTGCGCGGCACAGAGAAGGTGAAGTACGCCGCGCGCGTCAACTTGAAAGATGCCGAAGAGGGGAACTCGTTCATCCCGCGTTTGTGGGCGCGGGCGCATCTGGATCAGTTGCTGGCCCAGGGACAGAGCCAGCAGATTCGAGACGACATCATCGGCCTGTCCGAACAGTTCCACATCATCACGCCGTACACGTCGCTGCTGGTGCTCGAATCGGACGCGGACCGCGAACGGTTCGGCGTCAAGCGGCGCTACGAGATGCGGGACGGCGAACGGTTCTTCGCGGAGGGCCGCAACAACGCCAACTTCGAACTGGCCCAAGCCCAGATGAAACGCGCCGGCAACTGGCGACTCGGACTCCGTCGGCAATTCCTCTCCAGCCTGAAGAAACTCGGCCGCGATGAGCAGGCGCTGCAGGCCATCTCAGCAGCGTACTACTCGGAAGCTGCGCGATCGTTCCCAATGGGCGGGCGGGCCTCAGGGCGGTATGCGATGCCAATGTTCTACGGCGGCATGGGTGGCATGGGTGGCGGCATGGGTGGCGGTGGCGGAATGATGGGCGGCATGGGTGGCGGCGGCCTGCCGACTGCCTATTACCTCGACGACGAGGTGTCATACCTCGGCGACAGATTAGAGAGTCTGTCCCTCGAGATTGGCCAAACGCAGACAATCGATGAATCGGAAGGTGGACCGGAAGGGGAAGAATCACTCAGTTTGGGAGTGGCCGATGCCGACGTGTCGGAAGAACGCTCGGACATGGACTTCGACACTGACGGAGTCATGCTCACCGATTTGCCCGCCGAGGGATTGACGGCAGCGAGAAGTCTTGGGGAACTAAACTTTGGCCGCTTGAAGCAGTCCGGTTCGTTCTTCTTCAAGACTCCGGCGCGATACCGCGATCGGGGTTGGAACGAGGGCTTCTTCGGCGAGTACGGGGGCGAAGTCGTCGATTACTTCAATTGGTTTCACATCCTGTTTCCAGCACTCGCCCCCGCGGCCAAGCCGACCGTCCCAGCAGCGGCCCCGG
>JANMLE010000835.1:0-2782 GCA_031372385.1 Planctomycetota bacterium
CCCGGCCGAACGATTGATGGCAGTAGGCGTGAACCGCCTCATGCTGCGGCGTTCCCCGGTCGGCGACGGCCCACACGACCGACTTCGCTCCGGTGACCTGGCGCTGTCCGGCTCCATTGCGTTGAAACGACGTCACGCTCAGCGTGATGCCACCACCCGATTCGATGCTGGCGACCGCATCGGCATCGATCGAACCGGGCGGCCAGTTGGCCTGCTGCTTGACGACGTTCATCTCGATGACTTGTGAGTTGGGTTTTCCGAAGTACTTGGCGACGAGAACCAGCATGGTCTCGAGCCGGGTCAGCAGCTCGCGGGCCTCGTCCGATGCCAAGTCGGTGTGCAGCACAAAATTCTTTGAGGCATAGTCGCGCACACCCGGCGCGACGGGGGCGTCCTTGCCGCGCGGCGCGGTTTTCGTTTTTCCCGTCGACGACTTCTCCTTGGCGCTCCCCTGCGCTTCAGCGAAGCGCGGAGCGACGAGGCACGCGGACAGGACCATCCCCAACAGGACGGCGATGGCGCTCGGACGAATTCGACGGCGACACATCAGGGCTCTCCGAAACGGATCTAAAACGGACCGCCAGCATACCCGAACCGTCCGCGATAAAAACACCATGTTGGCGATTGTGTTGGTTGGCGGCTGTGCATTTTCTGCTTCCGTGAATTGCACCGTGTGTCTCGACGCGAGCCGTGTCTTCTTGCCACGGCCCGGAGTCTTGGCTTCGCCTCCTCATTCGCGCTCCTGTTGATTCGCGCGGACCAAAACGATTTCCGCGCGAATCAAAAGGAGCGCGAATGAGGAGGGCTGCCGAACGGGACCGAACAGACAACGGTCGCTTTCCGGCGGGCAACTCACTGACGTGATTGCCGCACAGTCCCGTGTCGACCGAATACTCGCTCGCTCCGGATTGTGTTATTCTCGATCCGCCATCGGATGGGCAACTGCCGCGGGATGGTCGTCACGTGAAACGGAACTTCACACGGAATCGATTCGATGCCCCCATTGCAAATCACGGAAGCCGAACCCCTGGCGGATGCCGCTGCCATTCCCCTCATCGGCGGCGCAGAGGCCAAACTTTCGGCGGCCCCCGGTGAACGGGTCTGGGTGGGATTCGATCTGGGCGGCACCAAGATGAACGCGGTGCTGTACGATCACAAGTTCGACATTCTCGCCCGGCGGAAGAAGAAGACCCGCGGCGCGGACGGAGCGGCGGCGGGTGTCGAACGGATTCGTTCCACCATCGAAAAGCTGCTCGAAGAGGGTGGTCTCGACCGAGCGCGACTCGGCGGAATCGGTGTCGGCTGTCCCGGTCCGCTCGATCTGGACGAGGGGGTGATCCTGGCCGCCCCAAATCTGGGGTGGAAGGACGTCCCCCTCAAGGCGCTCCTTGAAAAGGAGTTCGGCTGCCCGGTCTGGATCTGCAACGATGTCGACTCCGGCGTCTACGGCGAGTACCGCTTTGGTGCCGCGGTCGGAGCAAGAACGGCGCTCGGGGTTTTTCCCGGTACGGGCATCGGCGGCGGGATGGTCTACGAGGGAAAGATCTTTCGCGGCAGAAGTTCGAGTTGCCTGGAGATCGGCCACATCCCCGTGGTGGTCGACGGTGCCGTCTGCGGCTGTGGTTGCCGCGGCTGCTTGGAAACGGTCGCCAGCCGCTTGGCTCTGTCAGCCGAGATCGCGAAGGCCGCGTACCGCGGACAGGCACCGCACATCCTGCGCGTGGCCGGAACGGACCTGGCCAACATCCGCAGCGGCACGATTCAAGAGGCGATCGAGGCGGGGGACAGCGTGGTCGAAGAGATCATGCGCGACGGCGCGAAGTACCTCGGCATCGCCCTGGCCGGTGCCGTCAACCTGCTGGCTCCCGATGTGATCGTCCTCGGCGGTGGCTTGGTCGAAGCGATGCCCACGCTGTACGTGGCCGAAGTGGCCAAGTCGCTGGCCAAACATGTGATGCCGTCGTATCTGAAGTCCTACGAATTGAAGGTCGCCAAACTGGGTGACGATGCGGGCGCGCTGGGGGCCGCCGCCTGGACCCGTCATTGTGTCGAGGTCTGAGCCGAACGACCGTTGAAATATGGTTTCCAATCCCAAGTCGCAGGGCACGTCACTCCTTCCATGATCGCCGATACCGCCAACCCGACGTCTTCGCGCACCGCCGCGACCCGGACCGCCGCCGTGATCGACGTGGGGACCACATCGATCCGCATGGCCATCGCGGACATTGATGATGCCGGCGGTGTCCGGTTGTTGTCGTCGTTGTCACAGGCGGTGGCGCTCGGCAAGGACACGTTCACGCGCGGTTCCATCGAAAAGAGCACGATCGAAGAATGCGTGCGGGTGCTGAAGAGCTACAAGCGCGTCCTCGCCGAGTACGGCATCGACCGGCCGGACCAGGTGCGCGTGGTGGCGACGAGTGCCGTGCGCGAGGCGCTGAACAAGCTGGCGTTTCTGGACCGCATCTACACGGCGACCGGAACCCAGGTCATTCCGATCGACGAGGCGGAAGTCAACCGGGTGACGTATCTCGGCGTGCAGCCGCTGCTCAAGCTCGACCCGGAACTGGCGGCGGCGCGGACGGTCATCACTGAAGTCGGCGGGGGCAGCACCGAACTGTTGCAGGTGCAGAACGCCGACGTCCTGTTCGCGCACACGTATCGACTGGGTTCGCTGCGGATGCACCAGACGCTGGAAAGCTACCACGCTTCGCAGGCCGCCACGCGGCGGCTGATGGAAACGCAGATTCAGCGGGTCATCGACCAGATCCTGCAACAGGTGCCG
>JANMLE010000853.1:0-4003 GCA_031372385.1 Planctomycetota bacterium
TTTCTTTGTCGTGTCCCCTCGCCCCCGTCTTCGGGGGAGAGGGCTAGCCCGGATTATTCACCACGAAATACACGAAAAACACGAAAGTGAAGAAGAGAACAGAGATCAGAACCCCAGTGACCGCCACGGTACGGCGAGCAATGTCTTGAGAAACGCTGCCCGCAAATCTCTTCACTTTCGCGTATTCGTGGTTCCTCATGAATAATCCGGGCTAGGGGGAGGGGGGCTGCGTCGCGGGAGATGCCGCCGAGTTCGTACCGGGTTCGTAGCCAAGCACTTCCAATCCGGGAACGCGCGAAAACTCGGCGACGTTGCAGGTCAAGACTGGCAGGCCATGAAATCGTGCCGTCGCCGCGATGAGCAGGTCGTGGAGACCAATCGGAGTCCCAGGCTGTTTGAGGTTTGCGTTCACCTCGGCATGAGTTCTCGCGACATTGGCAGTGAAGTCCAAGACCGGAATCGAAGAGAGGATTCGCTCGACGAACAGTCTTCGCGCCTCGCGACGAGCGTCCGTGTTTGCCCGATGCACGCCCATGAGCAGCTCCGACACGGTGATGGCGCACAACAACTGCGAGCCACGATCCCGCCAGCGGCTCATGTCGATTTTCGTGCGGTGTCGTTCCGCGTGAATGAAGACCGACGTATCGATTACGACTGCCACGGATCGCGCTCCGGAAGATAGAAGTGTCGTATCTCTTCGATGTCCCGTTCGAACGCTTCCGAATCGTCACCCAGGCTCGGCAACGACGCGAGAAACTCGCCAAACTCCATCATCGTCATGCCCGACGAGGGAATGCCCGGGACGAGCCGGGCGACCACACGATGATCACGCTCCAACTCAACCGTCACTCCCTCGGCGTCAACGCGTGCAACGATGGACTCAAAATGTTGTCGCGCTTCGTCCACTGTCATTCGTTCCATGATGGTTGCTCCTTGGTCGTCATTTCACTCGTGTCGCCATTGCACCCTGAACGACGGGGCGCGGTCAACCTTCCTTCACCGTCTCCAACAGCCGGCCAATGATCGTCTCGACGGTCATCCCGGCCGCTTCCGCGCGGTAGTTGATCAGGATGCGGTGTCGCAGGACCGGCGCGGCCAGGGCTCGGACATCCTCCCACGTGACGTTGGCTCGCCCGGCCAGCAGAGCCCGCGCCTTGCCGCCGAGGATCAGGTATTGAGCCGCCCGCAGGCCGGCTCCCCACGAAACCCAGTCGTTGATGAAATCGGGCGAGCCCGCCTGTTTTGGACGCGAGGCCGCCGCCAGCCGCACGGCATACCGCACGACGTCTTCGGCCACCGGCACCTTACGCACCAATTCGTGAATCCGCTGCACATCGAGCCCCGTGAACAGCGCGTTGATCGGTTCGCTGACCACCGACGTCGTGCGCGCCACGACCGCCACCTCATCGTCCTCCGGCAGGTAATCGATGACCACGTTGAACATGAACCGGTCGAGCTGCGCTTCGGGGAGCGGATACGTTCCTTCCATTTCGATCGGATTCTGCGTGGCCAGCACGAAGAACGGCTCGTCGAGCGCATACCGGGTTCCCGCCGCCGTCACCTGATGCTCCTGCATCGCCTCCAGCAGCGCGGCCTGGGTCTTCGGGGGCGTCCGGTTGATTTCGTCCGCTAGCAACACGTTGGCGAAGATCGGCCCCTTCACGAACACCATCCGCCGCCGGCCACCCTCGTCCTGCTCCAAGATCTCGGTCCCGGTGATGTCCGCCGGCATCAGGTCGGGGGTGAACTGAATCCGCTGAAAGATCAGGTGAAACACCTGCGCGATTGACTTCACGAGCAACGTCTTGGCGAGACCCGGCGCCCCGGTGATCAGGCAATGCCCGCCGGCAAACAGCGAGATCAACAACTGATCGACCGCTTCACTCTGCCCGACGATGGTCTTGGCAAGTTCGGCCCGAATCCGCTGCCGCCCGGTCCGGACCATTTCCAAAGTTTGCAGTTCGGCTTCGTCATCCGCATTAAGAGGGTTCACAGTCACGGAAAGCTCCGGTTCAGATTGTGGACTTAATCGAATTGGCGTTGGACTCGGGTTTGATCTGGACTTGGCTTTATCCCCTCTCCGCCGTCTTCGGGGGAGAGGGAAATAGTGGTCTGATGAAATGACCGGAAGTTGGGGAGAGTGGCTTTACGGGAAAAATGGAAATCTGTGGCGTTCCCACGTATCAGTTCTGAGGTCACACTGAAAGTGAAGGATCGCAACAATGACGTGACCGACAAACGTCCCCGTAGCACGGACGCCTCGTCCGTGCGTCTGAAATCGCCTGTGACATTCGCGCACGGACGAGGCGTCCGTGCTACGAAACGCTGTCCAAGCGACTTTTGTCGGTCACGTCAACAATGGGTGTAGCATCGTTGATTCGCGTGGGTTTGTTCAAGTCACCGGATCGGGTGGTGGCGGCAGTCTTGCCGAGGAGTCGGGAGACTCAGGGACGGCGGGCGCGGGAGAAATCTCGGGAGATTCGGAGCCTCACACGAATCGGTTCGTGGCCGCCACGGGTCATCGCGAAAGAGGCGAACCCGGTTCACGAACAACCTGAAAACCGCCACCAAACGACAAACCGCTTGGTGATCCAGTCCGGTGTCGACTGACCGACTCTCGGCGGCGCTGGTTGCCGGGGAAGTTCTTTGATCGCACTCAGTCCGCAGGGGTCACGCGGGCCGCCCAGCGCTGCCACAACTTGGCGGCCTCGATATCCCCCAGCGCGCGGTGAAGTTGTTCCAGCTCTTGGTAAACGGATGGACTGTAAGGGTCGTCCTCCCGTGCCTTCAACAGCGAGCTGATCCGTTTCTGCCGGTCGACGATCTCGGACGCTGCGCGCCGCTGCTCGGCCGCCAGAACATCGCGGCCCAGTCCCCGGTACGCTTCCGACAATTTGAAGCGGGCCGCCGCGTTGAACGGTTCGGCGGCGATGGTTTGTTCGAGTTCCCTGGCGGCCTCTTTGAACAATCCGATGTCGAGGCAGACAACGCCGCGGGTGAAGTGCGCAAACGTCAGATCGGGAGACTCGTTGACAATCGCCGTCGCGATCTCCAGGGCCTCATTCAAACGGCCTTCGAGGCGAAGCAGGTAGATCTCCTGTCCCCGCACGCGGACCGATTCCGCTTCGAGCCGGCGCAGTTCGGACAGTTCCCGCCGCGCCGCCGGCGCATCTCCGTGATTCACCAGTTGCTGGACGAGCGCGCCTTGAAACGCGCGGCGAAACTCGGGCGGTGGATCGCGTCGCAGTGCCGCTCGTGTTGCCTCGATGCTTTCCATCTCGCGGCCGAAACTCGTCAGGTGTTCGATCAGGGTCGCCCAGTGTTTGTGGTTCTCCGGTTCCATGCGTGTCAATTGCGTTGCGGCGGCAATCAGCTTTTCACGCTGTCCCCATTCCTTGTGATTGGCGACCAGCAGCTCCAGCGAACTCACCGCTTCGCGTCCGCCGCGCCCGCTGACGGACTCCAGCGCCGACAGCGCCATGGGCCGCAACTTGGTTTGCAGAGTGTCCCGCCCGAACGACAACAGCAGGTCCGCGCGACACGCTGCCAAGTCAATTGATTCATACAGTGACGCGGCCTCCTGCCAGGCTTTCCGCCGGGCGAGCAGCCGGCAGATTGTGATCTCGGCATCGGGGTAATGCCCACCGTTGGCGACGACCGCGCGGCGCAGCGATCGTTCAGCAGCAACGGGATCTTGTCGCGCCAGCGCCAAGCCCCGATCCAGCAGTTGTTCGGGCGTTGGAAGCAGCAACCACCACGCGGTCACTCCGGCGATCACGCAGAGGCCCAGTACTGCGAACCCGATCGCGCGTGGCTTCAGACGACGAGTTGCCGACACCGTCACCTCACTCATGCGTCACCGCGCTCATGAACTGTCTCACTCAGGGACTGCCTCTCCGCGTCCCTCGATCAGTGGATGAGTCTTCCGCACACTCAGCCCCCGATACACCTCACTGGCTCGCCCCGGCCACACGACCGTGACATCGACGGTGGTTGCCTGAGT
>JANMLE010000863.1:0-1864 GCA_031372385.1 Planctomycetota bacterium
CCGGCTGCGGACGCTGGCGGACAATTGCATCCTGCTGTTCCTGAACGGCGGGCCCAGTCATCTGGACATGTGGGACATGAAGCCGAATGCTCCCGATGGAATCCGGGGCGAGTTCCAGCCGATCTCGACGTCGCTGCCCGGCTATCAGTTGAGCGAGCATCTGCCGCGTCTGTCACAGCAGATGCATTTGGCGACGGTCGTCCGGTCGATGAATCACAGCGTGAACAACTCACACGCCGCCGCGGTGTATGCCTCGTTGACGGGGCATGACCGTGGTGAACAGGGGGGCGGAACCCGGCCGACCGATCATCCGTGTCTCGGCGGGATCATGGCCCGGCTGCGGCCGACGTCTCCGACCGTGCTGCCACAGGTGCATCTGCCGTACATGACCAAGGAAGGAGCGGGCGGACCGCCGCAGCCCGGATTCTTCGGCGGTTTCCTCGGCCATTCCTACGATCCGTTGTTTGTGCTGAAGGATCCGAACGCGGCGGACTTCCGCGTCCCCGAGTTGTCGTTGCAGACGGAAGTCTCCAACCAGCGCCTGGCCGCTCGTCGGCAGTTGCTGGAGGCGACGGGGATCGCACCGGCCGGTGGTCGGTCCGCGCAGGGCGAGATGTCGCGGATGCAGGAACGGGCGCTGGATCTGCTCTCGTCGGAAGAGACGCAGCGCGCGTTTCGGTTGTCGGAAGAGTCCGCGACCGTGCGCGACGGTTATGGTCGCAACATCTACGGTCAGAGCACGCTGCTGGCGCGGCGGCTGATCCAGGCGGGAACGCGCGTGGTGACGATCTCGTGGGCACCGGATGCGAACGCGACGTGGGACACGCACGGCGGCAATTTCCAGACGCTCAAGTCGACGCTGCTGCCGCAACTGGACTCCGCCTGCGCCAGCCTGATCGCGGACCTGTCCGAACGCGGGATGCTCGAGCGGACGCTGGTGGCGGTCTTCGGTGACTTTGGCAGGACACCGAAGATCAACGGCAACAACGCGGGCCGCGACCACTGGAACTTCTGTTACAGCCTGATGCTGGTGGGCGGCGGTTTCCAGCGCGGCCTGATCTACGGCAGCAGCGACAGCACGGGAGCGTTCCCGGCGTCGCACCCGCTGGTGCCGGGCGATGTCATCTCGACGATCTACCGGGCGCTGGGCGTGCTGCCGACGACGGAGATCTTCGACCAATTCCAGAGGCCATACCGCGTGGTCCCCGGTGGCGAGATCGTGTCGGACCTGCTGGCGTAGTCGGATGGATTGGATCAACAGAACCATTTCGTCATCGACGTGATTTGCGGGCCTCTTCCTTCCGCAGGGCGCGACACGGATCTATGCTGCGATGAAATTCCTCCGCGCCGCATTTTCTTGGATTCTGTCGCCCGCATGCAGACATTTTTCGCCGTTGTCACCTTTCTCGGTTATGTGCTGACGCTGGCCCTGCTGCCGGTCGTGTTGCTCACCAAAAAACGCCAGCCGGTGTCGACCGTGGCGTGGGTGATGGCGATCGTGACGATGCCGTATTTCGGGGCGTTCTTGTTCACCGTGTTCGGCATCAACCGGGTCAAGCGACGGGTTCGGGGCCGGCGGGCCGCGTCGCAAAACATCAGCCGCATGCTGCCCGAACTGGCGGGACACCGCGTCGGGGATGACCGCCTCAATCGAACCCAGCAGGATCTGCTGCGCGTGGCCGAGCGGGTCGCCAATTCGCGGGCCACGGTCGACAACCGCATTCAACTGCTGACCGACGCGCGGCAGACGTTCGACGAGATCGAATCGGCCATCACCGCGGCGCGGACGTCGATTCATCTGGAGTACTACATCTGGCAGCCCGACAAGCTGGGGACCGAGATCCGCGACCTGTTGATCACCAAG